>NZ_JBTYKD010000320.1:0-31569 GCF_054880495.1 Nostoc sp. | reverse complement strand
AGCGATGTAGACTCCACCAACCTCAGCAACGCCACTGTCAAATTTACCAACGGTTTTGACGCCACAGAAGACACCCTCGCTTTCACCAACCAAAACGGCATTACTGGCACTTATACCAACGGTGTTTTAAGCTTAAAGGGCACTGCCACCGTCGCCGACTATCAAACTGCACTACAATCTGTCACCTATCAAAATAGCAGCGACAACCCCAGCACCACTCCCCGCACCATCAGCTTTGTTGTCAATGATGGTAGTTTAGATAGCAACCCAGCTACCCGCGACATTAATATTACTGCCGTTAATGATGCACCCACAGATTTGGAGTTGAGTGCCAACACCGTCAACGATGAAGCACCAGCCAACACCGCCATCGGCACATTCAGCAGCACCGACCCAGATCAAAACGATAATTTTGTATACAGCTTAGTTTCCGGAATTGACGATACTGATAATAATGCCTTCACCATTGATGGTAATACTCTCAAAATTAACAATTCTCCAGACTTTAAAACTAAGGCTAGTTACCAAATCCGAGTCCGCACTACTGATAACGGTAATCTCACCTTTGAGAAGGGATTGACTATTAATGTTAATGACGAAATACCTAGCCGTCTCAGTAACCCCGATGATGATGTCTTCAACATTACAGGTCAGGATGCTAAAACCACGCTGGAAGTCCAACTCACGGGACACAATTCTCAACTGGTGAATGAACTGGGTTTATTTACTGTTGATGATCCTCAAGGTACGATTAACGGTATTGCCCCTGGTGCTGAAGGTTATGCCCAAGCTGCAATACTTCGCTCACAGGTAATTTTATCTGCGATCGCTAATAACCCCAATGGCTTTGATACTAATAATCTTAGCAAGCTGCTGCAATTGAATTCTGGTCAGAATTTCAGATTCTTGTTAGTCCAAGACGGTACGCTCAATGCTGTACGCAATGATCCTAATTCTATCGGAAAGTTACTGTTTTCTAGTGTCTCAACCCAAAAAATTACCGACTTGGGTGATAATAGTTTCTCTCTCGGTTGGAAAGATGCTTCTGGTAAGAGTTCTACAGATTTTAACGATCTGCTAGTGAAAATTAACCAGACTAATCAAGCTTTACCTTTGGGTACAAATCTCCAAGGTCAATTCCAAGGAGAAGTGATTGATTTGCGAGATGTCCAACAATCAGTCAAAGCGGAATTTAATGTTTACAGAGAGGCATCTTACAACGATTACGTCGGCTTTTATCAGGTGACTGATGCTAATGGGGGAATTGATACCAATGGCGACGGCAAGGCTGATATTCTCACCGGACAGGCTGGTTATATTCAAGCTGCTGTGAATAGTCGGGTTGCTGGTATTGATTTAAGTGTGAAAAATCAAGGTACTGCTACTGAGACTGGTACTTTCCAACCTGGTGCGATTTTTGCTCCATTTATTATTGTTAATGGTAAACCGGATGCGCTTTTAGATAACAATCCTAATAATGATCCGGCGGTTTATTTCCCATTCTTGGGTGCTAATTCTGATCATACGGATCACATTCGCTTGTTAGCTAGTAATACTTTTGGTTTTGAGGATTTGCCAAATGGTGGCGACAAGGATTTCAATGATGTGATTATCAAGGCTAATTTGACTACTACAGTTTAGTCATCTTGGGACAAGACCGCAGTTGCTCTCCTAAAAAAGCAGGGCTGTTTCATTCCCTAAAAGGCTCTGATTTACAAGCATTTCAAGCAAAAAAGTCAGGTAACTAAAAATCTGATTGGGCAAGAAATCGCGATCGCACTTATTATGTAAATCCAGGGGAAAGGCATCTAAATATTGGCAAGAAAGCAGAGGGGCAAGGGAAAAAAAGATTTTCGGTACAAGCCTTGCCCCTTCCTAACTATTTCCTAGACTGAATTGCCTTGATTAACTCATAAAAAGGTTGCCAATTATCTTCCTGAGCAATTGCTTCCCAAATAGATTCAATCACAGGTCTTAATAATACCGTTTTCGGATTATGAACAGCTAGAGTTTGGGCGATTACATCGGTGCCACAGCTACGCCCGTCGTAGACATCGCACTCCAAATCATTCAAAATTTTATGGTACAATATGCACCAATCATCAAAAATTGCTGACCCACCCGGTACTGGTACAATATCGGAACCATTCATTACAAAACTTGGTTCATCTCGCCATTTAGATGAAAAAGTGCGAACCATCTCATAAAAGAATTGGTGATAACCAACTTGGCTCACTTTCAAAAATTCAATCGTTAGATTCAAGAGTTCTTCAGCTTGTGGATGTGCCAACTCCCCAAAACCCAACTTTTTCAACATCAAAGAAGTGTATTCAGCTTGATAATATTCATCAAACCTAGCTAATGCAACCTCCATTTCGCCTTTATCTATAATCGCCTTCAAAGGTTCCTGGAGCATTTCTAAATTCAACTGGCAAATACTTGGTTGATTACCGTAACAGTAACGTCCAGAATAGTCAAAATATGCAGCGATAAAGTAGGGGTCATAAGTAGGGATAAATCCATAAGGGCCATAATCAAAACTCTCTCCGGTAATCGACATATTGTCAGTATTCAGAACTCCATGACAAAAGCCAGCCGCCATCCACTGCGCTGCTAGTTCTGCAACCCGTTTAACTAATTGGGCGTAAAACAGGGCATATTTATCTTGTTCACTACTTAAGTCTCGATAATACTGCTCAATTACGTGGTCTAACAGCTTCTTAGTTAAATCTGGACGCTGGAAATAGTGCAGTCGCTCAAAAGTGCCAAACCGTATATGAGAGCTGCTCATTCTCACCATCACAGACGAACGGGTAGGCGAAGGTTCATCGCCCCGCCAGAGAGGTACACCTGTTTCAATCATGCTCAGACAGCGCGAAGTACGCACACCCAAGTAGTGCAGTGCTTCCGCAGCCAGAACTTCCCGCATTCCACCTTTGAGCGTCAGCATACCATCGCCACCACGGGAGTAGGGCGTCCTCCCAGAACCTTTTGTGCCAAAATCGTACATTTCGCCATCATTAGCGCGTACTTGCCCATAGAGAAAGCCTCTACCATCACCCAACTGTCCGTTATATTCACCAAATTGATAGCCGTGGTAACGCAGTGCTAACAAGGGTTTGCGCCCCTGAAATTTACCAAAAGCTGTGATAAAATCTTCGTCTTTGACTACTTGGGGGTCTAGACCGAAACGGGGTAATAGTTCATCGTTACGCCAACGCAGGATGTGTTGGGGAAATTCCGCCCCTGCAACCTCATCGTAGTAGTCACCGCCTAGAGATTCTAAGGCGCTTTCGTAGTTGAGGGTGAGAAAAGGATTGCTAGAATTCTTGTAGTTTGGAGTTTCAGCCAGAGTCATTACGAGCAAAGCTTAATTCATTCTTCTCTTAATACTACCTCTGGCTTCAGCATCAGCATAGACGCAAAAAGCGACCCATATCTAAAATATGGTAGCGCCATCATCAAAATCTAGAGTGCATAATGAATAAAGTCTTGCAATTAAAGAAAAAGTTGAGTCAATTAGCCCTTTTAGACGCTACATTTCAGATTTTTGGTTCAGAATTACACGAATATCAATTTAAACCTTGCTTAAGTAACAAAGATATTCAAGTGTTTGAATCCAGACACAATATTACGCTACCAAGTGAATATCGAGACTTTCTCTTAGAAGTTGGTAATGGTGGTACTGGCCCAGGATACGGCTTATCTAGTCTGTTGGGAATTGAGTATTGGTAAACATGAAGATGTCATTCCAGAAAAACTATACCAAGAGAACTACGAAATTTTATCTAAACCATTTCCTTTAACAGAAGCATGGAATGATTTAGATTTGATTGTCAAGAATAATACCGATTTGGTTGCCAACAATGATGCTTATTTTGACGATAAGTTTATCCAGGGTACTCTCACCATTCCAAATTATGGTTGTGGAATTTATGCGCTGTTAGTCATTACCGGCGAGCAGTCAGGAAAAATCTGGATAGATGACCGTACTAATGATAATGGGATATATCCTGCAACTTTAAGTTTTTGTCATGCTTTCCATGACATTAATCCTGATGATTTTCATCAAGATAGGGATGAGGAGCAGCCGTTGAGTTTTTATGATTGGTATGAAGACTGGCTCAACCGCAGTTTAGATCAAATCCGCCAGTCTTCGGAAACTTAATCTTAATTAAATAAAACTGAGCTTTTTATTTTGTAATTGGTTGTGATGTTGGTGAAGTAATTCCTACTGAGTTTGTTGTTTGTGATGCCTGTGAAGAGAGAATTTTTTTCACTTGCAGGCTATAAGTTTGCAAAATTGATTCAACTTGTTTATGTTGAGTTGGACTCAGATTCAAAGATGTTAATACTGTTCTAATTCTCTGACGAGATTGCAGTGCCGCCTTAAATTTAATATCTTGGGACGGGTTTAATAGAGTCTCAATATCCTTATCTCTTTGCTGGCGAGCCAGTTGGATTTGTAGACGCTGTTGCTTTGTGAGTTTGATTGACTGATGTGATACAGGGCTAATCTGAGCTTTTAAGGCTGGTGTAGTGTCGGAATTGGAAACTGGTGTAGCCAAGACAAGTCCGTGTGAGATGGTAGCAAAAGCGAAGATGGTAGAAAAGACAGATAAGCGCTTTATAGAATTAATGGACATTTGAAAAAACTCCTCAAGCATTTAATAAAATTGCACACATCGGCTCAAGAAAACCTTGATAACTGAGCCAGATAGTGAATAAATATTACTATTGCATTTGTTTGTGGAGTTGTTGTGTATTTATTATGAATTTGCTATGATACAAAAAAATTGTAGGTTGGGTGGAGGCTTTGCGTAACCCAACATCCTGATATATGTTGCGCTCCGCTCCATCCAACCTACGTCTGTAGTGTGGACACCATTCACAAATAGCAATTTATAAAAAAGAAAATTCCTAAGTAGGGATAGTTTGAAATAAAATAAATATTCTTGACAATTATACTCAGCCATTTTTAAAATTTAGGTGCTTGCCAATTAGGATTGATCAGACTTGTCATAATATGATCTTCCCATTGCCCATTAATTAATAAATAGTCTCTAGCATATCCTTCAATGACAAAACCGAGTCTTTTGAGTACATTGCCACTGCGCCGATTGTGAGGCATATAATTGGCCATAACCCGGTGAAAATTTAACTCTTCAAATAGATATTTATTCGCGGCTTTTAGCCCTTCTGTCATATATCCTTTACCTTGTTTCTTTTCAGCAAGGCTATATCCCAGATAGCAAAAATGAGCGGCTCCTCGGACAAAATTACTATAATTGACTGTTCCAATAATTACAGTAGGATTTTTTTTGGCAAAAATAAATAGTTTTAATGATTGCCCATTGAGAAATTCCAGAAAACTATTCTCTATTTGATACTGCCAATATTCTTCAGTGAAAAAACCATCAGCCCAAACAGGGTAGAATGGAGTGAGATAAGTTTTATTATCAGTAAAGTATTTGAGAATTTGGGGTAAATCTTCATGAATCGAAGCTCGTAATAATAGGCGATCGCTTGTAATTAGTGGCAGTTCTGATATCATAAATTACTTAATATACGGCATCTCTTCCCAAAACATTCTCGCTAATTTTGTAAATTCTCTCATACCTGTGGTTTAGCAGCAGTCAACTGAGTATTTTTGCTCTTAATCTGCCATTCAACCAAAATCTTGATAAGCTGATGTCTAATATCTAAAGTGGAAGGATTGAGAGCCAATGGGTGATAAAGCACAGTGCGCGGCATAACTTCGATAAAATTGCTTTGCCCAAACGCTGTACCGCAGGAGATTCAACCAAAAGACAGCTCTTAATTAACCTCAGTCTACAAGAAGGATAGTGATGTGGTGGGAATACGCTACGATTGGCAGGAAATAGAGATTCAGGCGATATACAACACGCCATTGCTAGAGCTGATTTATCAAGCTGCTAGCGTGCATCGCCAATATCATGATTCAACAAAAATTCAAGTTTGTAAGCTCATATCTATTAAAACGGGAGGTTGTCCAGAAGATTGTAGCTACTGTGCCCAATCTTCCCGCTATAAAACAGAGGTAAAGGCGCAAGCACTCCTAGAAAAGGAAACGGTAGTTAGCATTGCCCAGAAAGCTAAAGAAACTGGTGTTAGTCGCATCTGCATGGGTGCTGCTTGGCGAGAAGTGCGGGATAACTCACAATTTGAGGAAGTCCTGGAAATGGTCAAGGATGTAACCGCAATGGGTTTAGAAGTGTGCTGCACTCTGGGGATGTTGACGGCAAATCAGGCCAGAAAATTAGCAGAAGCGGGACTTTACGCCTACAACCATAACTTAGATACCTCACAGGAATATTACAGCACAATTATTACCACCAGGACATATAGCGATCGCTTGAACACAATTGAGAATGTCCGTCAGACAAATGTGACTGTATGTTCCGGCGGTATCCTGGGTTTGGGCGAAACTGTCGATGACCGTGTTGGGATGTTACAAACTTTAGCAAACTTACATCCGCATCCTGAGTCTGTGCCAATTAACATTCTCTCGCAAGTAGCGGGTACACCCTTAGAAAATCAGCCTGATGTCCCCATTTGGGATATTGTGCGGATGATTGCCACAGCCAGAATTTTAATGCCAGCTTCCGATGTGCGTCTTAGTGCCGGTAGGGCTAGACTTTCTCAAGTAGAACAAGCTTTCTGTTTTATGGCAGGAGCCAATTCTATCTTTTCCAGCGACGACAATAAGATGTTGACGGTGACAACTCCCTGTCCAGATTACGATACTGACCGAGAAATGCTGAATTTACTTGGTTTAGGAATGCGTCCACCTTCCCAAAGACAGGAGAAGGTAGCAAGTCCGGCTGTTGTAGGATAAATATCTTTTGTGGGATGGGTGTCTCACCCGTCCTTAGTAAACTGAGGGCAGGCAAGATTTCGGCGTCAGCGCTACTTCGACCCTTCTCTACGAGACGCTACGCGAACGACAGGTGTTACCCTGAGCTTGTCGAAGGGCAAGCTCAGTACAAGTCAGTCGAACGCTGCCCACCCCACAAGAGTCTTGGTTAAATTATTTTGGCAGTCCGCAGACCGAACAGCAGAGCGACAGATAAGCCAAAGAATAAAGCTAAAAAGCCGATGTAAGCTAAAATTGCAAACATTTATGTTTCTCCACGATACTTTCTAAATCTATTGAATCATTAGTTGTTGGGCATTGGGCACTTGCGTTCGCCTAGCGTCCCGTAGAGAAGTCGTTGGCGCAGCCTCTCGTAGAGAAGTATTGGGCATTGGTTATCCCCCTTGTCCCCCTTGTCCCCCTCATCCCCTACTCCCCACTTCCAGATTGCGATACAATACAGCCCACGGGCGCTTCTTTGGGGTTGGGCAATGACTTCTGTAATTAATGTAAATTTACCAGAGCAGTCTTATGAGATTGCGATACCTTCTAGTTTAGATGAACTGGGTCAACAGATGGCCAGTCTCAACTTAGGCAAGAAGGTACTGCTGGTTTCTAATCCGACGATCTTAAAACATTTTGGGGAAAGAGCGATCGCATCCCTAACATCAGCTGGATTTGAAGTTGCTACCTGCACCCTACCACCTGGGGAACGCTATAAAACCCTCAACTCCATTCAAAAACTTTACGATATCGCCTTGGAAAACCGCCTAGAACGTTCTTCTACTATGGTGGCTTTAGGTGGAGGTGTGATTGGTGATATGACTGGCTTTGCCGCCGCAACTTGGTTGCGCGGAATTAATGTTGTCCAAGTGCCTACCTCTCTCTTAGCAATGGTGGATTCGGCAATTGGTGGCAAAACTGGCGTGAATCATCCCCACGGCAAAAACTTGATTGGGGCATTCCATCAACCGCGCTTGGTTTTGATTGACCCAGATGTGTTAAAAACTCTACCTATGCGCGAGTTTCGGGCAGGAATGGCAGAAGTTACTAAGTACGGTGTGATTTGGGATGCGGAATTGTTTGCTCAGTTGGAAGCAAGTAAACGCCTCGACCAACTCCGCTATGTAAAACCTGAGTTGATACATACCATATTAACGCGCTCTTGTCAAGCTAAAGCTGATGTTGTTAGCAAAGATGAAAAAGAAGGCGGATTACGGGCGATTCTCAACTATGGACATACCATCGGTCATGCAGTAGAAAGTTTGACTGGTTATCGTTTAGTAAATCACGGTGAAGCAGTGGCCATTGGCATGGTAGCAGCCGGTCAAATTGCTGTGGATTTGGGACTATGGCAAAAGGAAGACACGGAACGTCAAAACGCTTTAATTCAAAAAACGGGTTTACCGACTCACTTACCGACTGGGGTGGATATTGAAGAAATTATTCAGACGTTGCAGTTAGATAAGAAAGTTAAAGCGGGGAAAGTGCGGTTTGTTTTACCAACGGAGATTGGTGTAGTGACAGTTACCGATGAGGTACCAGCTGATATTATTCGGCAAGTTTTGCGGGGAATGTGAACAATTTAAAACCGTCTTCTCCTTGAGTTACATCTCGAACATAATGAACTTTATTTTCAACGCCCCAATATCCCCGATAGGTGCTAACTAACATTATTGCCGGATGGGAATCGGAAGAGAGGATTATCTTCTTCGATTTGATACGAACCTTTGATGACTTTGCCATCTAACCCTATGGTTTATCCGTAGACTTGTTGTATATTAAAGAACTTAGTAAGACACGCTCCATATTCCTCGTAATTAACCTGTAACAAGGCACGACGTAAGGTGCTATATGAGGGTAATCTGTTTTTCGCAGGTTTTAATAGTTCTATCAATTCTTCGTCGTAGCTTGCAATCCAATCTCCCATTGCTAAAAAACCTCCACCCCCGGTTCAAATCCGGGTGCCGCCTTTAGATTTTTAGCCTTTTAAGGGATATTGATAATATATCCCCAGGCGGTTGGGATTCATAAAAATTTGCTGGTTCCTAAAGACAACATCGGTAAGTTGTTCTCCATCTTCACAAATTAGTCATGACCTGAGCTAATTCATTAGATAAATCAATTACAGAATCCTGGCATTTTTTAAATAAAACCCCAGCTAAAAAATAATAATCGCCAGAATAAAATGCCATCTGATTTTTTCGGAGTTTTTCTATGTGTTTCTTTACCTTGGGATCAGAGCTATAGTAGCCGAACTGCAAAGGTAACACCATGAAATTTGAAACACAATATCCATTTTGTTTTGCGAGCTTGAGCGTACTTATTGGATTAGAAAAGCTAGATATTAAAATCAAGACATTTTCATAATCTAACGATAAAAGCTCGTTGGTAATTGTGGCTCCATCTACGCCCCCAAATAAGAGTGGCATATAAATATCATTATCTGGTGCGGGGAGATACGGTGGATTGGCTACAAGATACTCTGCATCTGGTTGAGAAGAATTAAACAAACATGAATTATGAATTATGTATTTATTAGTGAGATCATATTCATCGATGGTTGAATTTGCGACTTTCCATGCAGAAGTATTTAATTCAAATCCATGTATCACCCCATCAAACTGATTTCTCAATAATGAATTAATCACAGGGCTGCCATCTCCTGAACCAAATTCCACAACCAACTCAGACTTTTTACAATTTCTAATAACAAAGCTTTCTAAGCAGTTTGAGTAGAAATTAGATTCTTCAGGACAAAAAAATATGTCTTTCATTTGACTGCACTTCAAAATGTATGGTATAATTAATGTGAATCAAGGTTAGTCACTACCTTGATTCCAACGCAATAAATAACCGTTCCTTTAGTAAAGAAGCCCTCACTAAAGAAATTAGGTTGTAAGTGGATTAGCAATAGAATGATTTAAAAATGTCAAATTAGAAACGCCAGAAAAAATTTGCCATTTTTAATTCTAATTTTTGAGATTTCTTAGATGAGTCAGGCGGCTTGTTCTGCTTCATGTATTGATCGCATCACAGCACCCGCCGCGCGATCGCCCATTAATTTCTCCTGGTCATACCCAAGCACCAGTTCCCACGCCTGAGCGGGATATCGTTCTGCTAAAGGCAAAGCTACATCATCCAACATCCAACGGCCGTGGCGTTCATCTTCCCTGATGTGCAGTTCCCAATAACCCATCGCCGCCTCTGAGAGTAAGAGTCGTTGCGCCGCCGCCAAATAGTTTTTGTAAGCCGCAGGCCCACCCACCTCAAAATATGTCAACGCGCCACTGTAACGTAGGAAATAGCGTTTGCGATCAGTGGTGAGAAAGTTATGATTATCGCAAGCCAGGACTTCCCAAGGTACTAAATCGAAGTATCCTTCTGGTTCAGTGTTCATGCCAAACTCAGCCAGCATTTGAGCGAAAAATGTCGAGTGCTTGCGGGATAAACGACCATTGCCGTATTCTTCTAGTAATACTCGCACCAGCGTACACTGCACTTCATTAGCAGCACCACCCAATACATAGCAAAGACGACTACCTTCAACTAAGCCATCAAAGGAAGCGATCGCTAGCAAATGGCGATAGCCAACTTCCGTCATTTCCTCACGGATGTATCGGCTATTGTTTGACAAGGGCGGATCTAAATCGGCAGATGCACGCGCAATTAAAGCTTGTTTGACATCCAATTGTTGCAGTGCTGTCACATCGATTTGTGCCAGTTCCCACTTTTGCCAAGCAGCTTCAATTTGGTTACGACATGAATACAAGTAAAGCGATCGCTCATTGGTATAGTGCCGCAAATCGTCATACCAAAACAGCTTTAGCCGATTAATTCGATAAAGTATCCGTTGCAAAAAACGGTGAGCCTGTGCATCAGAGCGATCGTCATGATAAGCGGCGCGAATTGCCATAGAGAGCGTCTGTTCAAACTCACTGGCTATTGCAGGTTCTACATCCAGTTGATAGTCCAAATCCTCCATTGCTAGCAGTTCATTAAATTGCTCCTCAGCACGCTCGTACTTGGTAATTGTTCTTTCTTCTGTTTGTCTGCTCTTTTTAGCAGCCTCAGCGTTAGGAAATATAACTAAATTGCTTTGCATGGAATCTTCGGTAGCTTTGGAGGAAAAGTGAGGAATTAGTTTCACCTTTAATACTTAAGATTCCACACAAGTAGCTTTGTGTACCTCTTTCCCTGGTTATAAATTGACACTCCCCGTGATAAATCGAGGGGGATTCTTAATTCATCAACGTGCCTTAAAATTGTTTATCCTTGTGGCAATACTTAAACCTGATACCCGTTCGACAGAACAAAGTGCCGAGTCTAATTTAAACAATCCCAGTGGGCTGCATCTCCTTAAGCGTTAGAGAATCGTTTCTCTAGTTCCCGTATGCCCTACGGTACTTTGTCCAATCAATAAATAGTGTTGTTTACTGGTATAGATGCGCGTTGGCATCCTAGCTTATGTTTATCGTGGTGTTTTCGCTACCCACTATCCATTATTTTTTCCTAGCCGGTCGTTTTGGGGTTGGTTATCCATTTGAGAAGCGCGGTTATTCTACCTGTGGCATAATTATATTGTAGCAATCTAAAATTCTTAGTCCCTCATCTCCCTCATCCCCCCACTTCCCCTGCTCCCTACGGCGCTTCTGTCTCTTGCTCTGTTGCCTTACTTGGTGGAATTTCCTCAAGAGGAATCAGTGCTTCGATCACCGATTTGACAATTGGCGCGGCGACAGTAGCACCATAGGCACTTTCTCCTTTTGGCTCATCTACCAGTGCGAACACTACATACCGAGGAGATTCCACGGGCAAAATAGCCACAAAGCTGGTCATTCTCGCACCCTTGATGTACCCGCCAGAGGGACTAGCTTTTTGGGCTGTACCAGTTTTACCAGCAATCCGATATCCCGGAATTTGTGCCACCTTGCCGGTGCCTTCAGTAACAACAGTTTCCATCATTTCTACAACCTTTTGGGCTGTTGCGGCTGAGAAAATTTGGCGGGGGATGGTGCGCGTGGGTGAATCATGCATCTGCCCTTTGCTATCAATCAGCCCCCGAACTATATGGGGTGTTACCAACTTACCGCCATTGGCTAAAGCGCCGTGCATTTGGACTAGCTGTAACGGTGTCATGGAAAAGCCTTGTCCAAAGGAAGTAGTAGCTGCCTCAATTGGCGAAGCGATAAATTCTTCTTGACTTTTGAGCCGGCCACCAACTTCAAAAGGTAAATCTGTATCAACTTTTTGTCCTAGCCCTAAGCGTTCAAGCCAGTTGTAGTAGATTGAAGGCTTTAAGCGTTGGATAATTTGCACCATGCCAATGTTGCTAGAATGTTGAAGAATTTGAGCGATGTTGATCCGCCCGTAACCATTGTTCTCAGCATTTTTGATGGTGTAATTAGCTACTTGAATAGAGCCGGAGTCATTAAACATATCATCTGCTTTGATCACGCCATTTTCCAGAGCGATCGCCACATTCAAAGGTTTAAAAGTCGATCCCGGTTCATAAAGATCCGCCACCGTCCAGTTTTTAAATAACGAAATATTAGCTTTAGCGTATTCATTAGGATTATAGGTAGGTTCAGAAACCAGGGCGAGTAAGGAACCATCCAACGCATCCATTACAATTACCGCTCCCCGTTTGGCGTCAAACTTCTGCATCTGTTGTTTAAGCGCAGTCCGAGCAATTCGTTGCAGACGGCTATCAATAGTTAGTTGCAGTCGCAAATCATCAAAATGCAAAAAACCTTCAGGGGCATGATCAGGCATCACAGACCCATTACCCGACCGACTGAGCCGCACCGTTTGCACAGGACGTTCTAGCAACTTCTCTTGAGAGTATTCCACACCTGCTTGACCACGGCGGTCAACATTAACATAGCCCACCACGTCAGCAACCAAATCATCTGACGGGTAATATCGGGAGTATTTTTGAATCCACTCCAAGCCATTTAAGCGCAAAGAGATGACATGATCAATAATTTCTTGCGGTAGGGCAGGGGCAAGTATAATTCCGCTTCTTTTGCTTTGAAAAGTTTTCACCAATTCCGCAGGTTCTTTTGCCAAAATTGGCGCAAGTCGGTCTGCCATATCTTCATTAGACTTATCAAACAGCTTGGGATGAGCGTACAAAGTGTATACAGGACGGTCAATCGCCAACAGATTACTATTGCGATCTAACACCGGGCGACGGGGCATAAAAGGTCGCAAACTTACCATTTGCTGGTTTCGCGCCTGCTCTGTTAACTTTGTCCCCTTGACAATTTGGAGGTTATACAATCTAACACCCAACCCGAACCCTGATGCCATTAATACGCCCCAGACTATGAACAGTCGAGACTTAGTGTTGAATGTTTTGTCTTGGATATTAGAGGCTAATTTTCCCAAAAACCCTCGCTTATAACCCTTTTGTCCCCTTGTGAATCCTGGATTCCGAAACTTTGTGAATTTTGTTCTGCTTGGTGACTTCTGCATTGGGTTCGTCCTTTGTCATTTGTCATTTGTCATTTGCTGCAAGTCGGAGTCCTAATGACAAATGACTCTTAGCCTTTTACCAATTCTCCAAAATAAAGCTACAGATTTAAGAGGGAGAAACTCAGATTACAGCCTTTTTCATGTATTTGAACCATAATCTTCGCTAGGGGCGTACAGATATTATTGGTGTCAACTTCAGCCAAAACCCTTTTAAAACCTCGTTCTGCCTGGAAATGCTGCTGATTGCGGCAGAGCCGCAAGTTAATAGGCGGAGCCTCAATCAAGGGCATTCCCAGTCTCCGACTGGAAACGAGATAAACGAGATAATGTCTCAAAACATTCTTGCTTACTAACTTTCACGTTAACTTGACACCAATGCACATCTGTTGTCCTACAGTATGGTTTAATTACCTGAAAATTGCTCTAAATCTGACTTTCTGAATTACGAATTACGAATTACGAATTACGAATTACGAATTAGATTAGTATCCCAGTGGCGAGAGTCTTTGCTGCTGCGTTTCAGAATTTGGCGTTGTGTTAGACGATGCCGGCTTAGAACTATGAGATGCTGGAGGCAAGAAAATCATCCCTTGAGGAGTCGGTGATACCAGCCCTGCTGTTGGTTGTTCTGCTTCCTGAGCCATTTTATTTGTCAACGTCGCGTTGGTTGTCATTAGCAACTGCTCATGACGTTGAAGCCCTTGCAGTCTGCGATATGACTGACTCCAAAGCTGTTGGGAATACACCGTCCAGCCATAAACAGCAAGTGTAGATGCTACTAACAAAAACGCCAAAATTGTCGAATAATTATGAAAGCTGTACAAGCGCAGCAACCACAAAGGTGCAGCTGCCGAATTAGGCATTGTGGGAAGGTTCTCACTCGACTGCTGATTGAGATTTGGCACTTGTCGTCTACCCAACTCTTTCACCGATTTGGGCATAACTGCCTCATTTGTGGGAGAAAGCGCAAGATTTTTCGAGGAACGCTGTTGTCTTTGAGAGGATACTGGTGTAGAAGCGCTCCGTGCTGTTGACTCCATACGCGCAGAGCGTCGCCTCCCTAAAGAAAGGATAGAATTTTGCCGGAACCAATTACCCCTTGTAGAAACAGCAGATTTACGAGCAACTACCATAATTTTTTTAGATGGGAAATACTGTACTTTAAATTGACTCTCTTGATTGTCTGTTTTTGCTGAGGTTAAAATCACCTTCTCTGCAACAAGCACACATAACAGACTACACCCTTTTAACTGTTCTGATAGGTAGCTGTACCAATGTTTGCATCCTCTAAATATTGCAATGTTTGCAATCAGCGATTAGCAACTGGACAGCTTACCCTTTAGCTATCGCCCCTAAAGTATGGCTTCGCGGGGCAGCAAGATGCAATACTCTGTGAAAAAAATAAAATTTTTTGCTATGATAACTCGCATTGCTAGAAAACTTGGTAATTTCCCTTTTGCTCCTGAGTTAAGAGAAACTAATCAGATGGCTGTATGATCTGTAATCCCAAAAAGAATACGCCAAAGGATTGTTTTTTTAAGTATGTAATCTCGCAGCCTTAAAAAAAAGCAATAAATACGGTATCGTATTCAACAGGCGAAATATTGTTCTAGCCACAATTGGTGAAAGAGGAGTTATGAAAACAAAAATCTTTGGTTTGGCTTTAATGTTAAGTCTGGCTGCAATTCTCGGAGCCTGCGAAGGTGGTGGTGGTGATGGTGCTGGTGCTGGTACCACTAGTACTCCCGCTGCTACAGGTGAACCAACTGATGCGCCTCCTGCGGCTTCTAGCCCAGCCGCAACTACAGCACCTACTCCCGCAACTACTCCTAAATAAGGCATCTTCAGCTTTAGTTTGAATGATGCCCAAAAGAGCTTAGTAACAACA
Source organism: Nostoc sp. (assembly GCF_054880495.1). NCBI lineage: Bacteria > Bacillati > Cyanobacteriota > Cyanophyceae > Nostocales > Nostocaceae > Nostoc > Nostoc sp. The sequence goes on along the minus strand of NZ_JBTYKD010000320.1, from coordinate 16,324 downwards.
CTCATCACGACATAGCTAGAATTAATTAGGTTAACATAAAAACCTGGATATTTCTATCTATTGGTGGATCAGAGACCAGAGTTTGCTGAAATATCAGCTAAGTAGGGCAGCAAGTAGAGGACACTGGTGATGAGGGTTACGTCCTCAACCAAGTGTCCGCCTGAAATTCTCGCCTGACCGAAGCTTGTTCCAAGTCTAAGGGAGTTGAGTTATATAAATCTAACCCATTTTGTGGGCAAGGTACTTCTCTGGTTTGGTATTTGGAATAGCTTAAATTCCTGAGTTTTCAGAGGATAAAACAATTCATAGCGATCGCTGGCAATTGCTCAAGAGCATTCCCTATAGTCTATTCCGGATCAGGAGAGACCTGGTAATGTCCCTTGATATTGCCAGATTTTTATTAGGAGAATTTGTAACTTTGAATATAGGGAATGAGAAAAACAGATTTTCATCCGGCGTTGTGAAGGCAGTTCAGAAGATGGGAAAAGTTAAAGCCAGAAAGGAGATACAATTACTATGCTTAATTGTGATTACTGCTACGTTAATTCTCTTAAGTAGCTATTGGGAATCAGTAGTAGTAGCTTTACCGCCAGCAGAAGATACACCAGAAGAAATATTACGCACTAAAATTATCATAGAAGCGCGATCGCCGATTGATGGAAAATTCCTAACAGCTGCCGAATATATCCAATTACAAGCGCAGCTGCAAGAAGGACCGCCACCAAAACTAGACCCGAAAATTCGAGAACAGATTTTCTTGCTTCGCTTACGTAAAACATTGTTTCAGTTTTTCCCATTTTTAAATTTTTGATAATTACTCAAGGGTCAAATGTCAAGAGCTTTATCCCATCTTCCCCACTCCCCAATGCCCCATTCTGAGGTAGGATAACGGTGGCGACAAAATTGCAAATAAATGTAAAGAATATATATAGATATTAAATTAAGTAGATTTAGTTAATCACGTTATTTCACTTAGGTAGCTTCATGTCCATGACCACGATCGCCCCTGAACAGGTTAACAGCATCGTTTGGAATCAGCATAACGATCCCTTTGAAATACTAGGTTCTCATCCCATAGAACAAGATGGTAAAACTGTCTGGGCTGTGCGCGCCTATCTACCAAATGCGAGTGCTGCATGGGTGGTTCTTCCTGAACAACGCAAAGAATACCCGATGCAAACAGTGCATCATCCCCAGTTTTTTGAATGCACCATTGAAACCGCAGAACTAGCAAACTACCAGTTACGGATTAAAGAAGGTGAACATGAGCGTGTCATTTATGACCCTTACGCTTTCCGTTCTCCCCACTTGACAGACTTTGACTTGCATTTGTTTAAGGAAGGCAACCATCACCGGATATACGAAAAACTGGGAGCGCACCCTACGGAAATAGACGGAGTTAAGGGCGTTTATTTTGCTGTTTGGGCACCCAACGCTCGTAATGTTTCATTGTTGGCAGATTTCAATCTCTGGGATGGGCGCAAAAACCAGATGCGTAAAGGCCGCACCGGGGTTTGGGAATTATTTATTCCTGAAATCGGTGTGGGAGAGCATTACAAATATGAAATCAAAAATTTTGAAGGACACATTTACGAAAAATCTGATCCCTACGGTTTCCAGCAGGAACCCCGCCCGAAAACCGCATCCATTGTCACTGATTTAAATACTTATAGTTGGACTGATGAAGCTTGGATGGAAAAGCGGCGTCGCTCTGACCCCCTAACTCAGCCCGTCTCAGTCTATGAAGTACATTTAGGCTCTTGGTTACACGCTTCGAGTGCCGAACCAGCGAAACTGCCCAATGGTGAAACCGAACCTGTAGTTATCGTTTCCGAACTGAAGCCGGGCGCACGCTTCCTTACCTATCGGGAACTAGCTGACCGACTCATTCCATACGTTAAAGAATTAGGATATACCCATCTAGAATTGCTCCCGATTGCGGAGCATCCCTTTGATGGTTCTTGGGGTTATCAAGTAACTGGGTACTATGCCCCCACTTCGCGTTTTGGCAGCCCGGAAGATTTCATGTATTTTGTTGACAAATGTCACCAAAATGATCTAGGGGTAATTGTAGATTGGGTTCCTGGTCACTTCCCCAAAGATGGACATGGTTTAGCTTTCTTTGATGGTAGCCACCTCTACGAACACTCTGACCCCCGCAAGGGCGAACACAAAGGATGGGGTACTTTGGTGTTCAACTACGGTCGCCATGAAGTTAGTAATTTTTTAGCTGCAAATGCCCTCTTCTGGTTTGACAAGTACCACATTGACGGGATTCGTGTCGATGCTGTTGCCTCGATGCTCTATAACGACTATTGCCGCGAACCTGGAGAATGGCTACCCAACAAGTACGGCGGCAGAGAAAACCTAGAAGCAGCAGATTTTCTGCGTCAGGTAAATCACATTATCTTTAGCTATTTCCCCGGTATTCTCTCAATTGCTGAAGAATCTACTTCGTGGCCAATGGTATCTTGGCCAACCTATACAGGCGGGCTGGGCTTTAACTTGAAGTGGGATATGGGGTGGATGCACGATATGCTGGATTACTTCAGCATGGACCCTTGGTTCCGTCAGTTCCACCAAAACAATATCACCTTTAGTATGTGGTACAACCACAGCGAGAACTTCATGCTGGCTCTATCCCACGATGAAGTGGTGCATGGTAAGAAGAATATCATCGGTAAAATGCCGGGGGATACATGGCAGAAGTTAGCGAATGTGCGTTGTTTATTTAGCTATATGTTTGCTCACCCAGGCAAGAAAACCATGTTTATGAGCATGGAGTTTGGGCAGTGGAGTGAATGGAATGATTGGACAGATTTGCGGTGGGATTTATTGCAGCATGAAGCCCACCAACGGTTAAAAAGGTTTTTCCAGGATTTGAACCATCTCTACCGTTCTGAACCAGTTTTGTACACCCAGGATTTTGCTCAACCTGGGTTTGAGTGGATTGACTGTAGCGATAACCGTCATAGTGTAGTTTCCTTTATCCGTCGTGATCAAGATTCTGATGATTTTGCGATCGTAGTTTGCAATTTTACACCACAACCCCATTCACACTACCGGATTGGTGTACCGCAAAAAGGATTTTATACCGAGTTGTTCAATAGTGATGCGCGACCCTATGGCGGCAGTAATATGGGCAACTTAGGTGGTAAGTGGACAAATGATTGGTCTTTGCACAGTCATCCCTATTCGCTGGATTTGTGTTTGCCACCTTTGGGTGTGTTGATTCTCAAGTTGGATAAGAAGAAGACTGCTGAGGTGATGGGATAACAATTAAGGAATAAGAATTAAATAAGATACAATTTATGTCCCTGGCTTACCTCACCCTCAATCCCTCTCCTTATAAAGGAGAGGAAAGCTAGAGACAGGATGAAGTTTTTCATTTTATTTACAGCAATTTTCAGGTAAATAGACCACAGTGATTAAACCAACCGAAGGTATCATTTTCACTTATGCAATCTATTGCTTGGTTGAGAGATTCAAGGGTGCGTGCCTCAGAGGAACGGAGAAATATGTTTGAGTTTAGACCAACAAAACTCTATTGGAGATAAATCAGGAGAATAGGGCGGTAAAAACTTTACTTTTGTGCCGACAGACTCAATTGCAAGTCTTATAGACTCAGCACTCTTGGAGCGCGCAGATTGTCCATGACGACTATTCAGGAACTGACTCAGATTTTTGATCGCTTTTATCGGGTGAATAGCGATGCCTACGGCGGGCTCCGCCTACGCTCTCGTAAAAGTGGTGGTTCTGGATTAGGATTAGCGATCGCTAAAGCAATTATTCAGGCAGACCAAGGTAGTTTGAAGGTGCAAAGTGAATTAGGCAAAGGTAGCACTTTTCCTATTCAATTAACTTTCGATATGACCCCAATTTCCCAATTTAAGTAAAACTTTCTCTACCAAACTTTACTCATATTCAGAATAAACCCAGGCAATACCAACTCGCCCCTAACTGTTGCAGGATTATCTAAACATTCCTCTGGTAATCCAGGACGATAAATATAAACTTTACGCTGCTTACGGTCAATCAACCAGCCTAACTGTATTCCTGGCTCGTTCATATATTCCTCCATTTTTTCCTTCAAAGTCTGGAGGTTGTCGCTAGAAGATTTGAGTTCGACTACAAAATCTGGACAAATAGGAGCAAACTTTTGCTGCTGTTCTGCTGAGAGAGCATTCCACCGTTCTAGTTTAATCCAGGAAGAGTCAGGCGAACGTTCTGCAGCTGTTGATAACTTAAATCCGGTACTAGAGCTAAAAGTTATACCTGTACCATCTTGTTCTGACCACACCCATAGCTGTCCTGAGATATTAACTTCTCGGTTTCCTGTCTCTGAACCAGTAGGGGGCATAATTACCAATTCTCCAAATTTATTTCGCTCAATGCGTAAGTCACGATTCACCTGACAGAACTCAAAAAATTGTTCGTCTGTCATTTGCATTGATGACGGAATTTGCAAAACTAAAGGGGATGAAAACATAGCGATTTCCTCCAGGTTCGGATGCCTAGTACCGCTTCGCGTAATTCGTAATTCGTAATTCGTAATTCGTAATTAGGTTTTAGCAAGGGTTTCAGAGATTACAAATGGGTGGCTTATTTACGCCGTGCTGTACTAGCCCACTAACTATATTCTCACGCAAAAAACAAAGACCCAAAGTTATATCTTGGCGACGGCAGTCGCTCATGGGGGAAACCCCCAAGACCGCGCTGCCTCGCCTTTGTTTTTTATCCGAAATCATTTTCAGATTTACTTGTTAGGCTGAGGAGTTAGCCGCAGATAGGGTTTGACTTCCTCGTAACCTTTGGGGAATTTCTGTTTGAGTACTTCTGGATCTTTCAGTGAGGGGACAATTACAACATCCTCGCCATCTTTCCAGTTAGCTGGTGTGGCCACACTGTAATTATCAGTCAATTGCAGAGAATCAATTACCCGCAAAAGTTCATCAAAGTTGCGTCCCGTGCTGGGAGGGTAGGTGAAAGTGAGACGGAGTTTCTTGTTGGGGTCAATCACGAAAACCGATCGCACTGTCACAGCCGCATTAGCATTCGGATGGATCATGTCGTAAAGATCAGAAACCTTGCGATCGGCATCTGCCAAGATTGGGTAGTTAAGGGTGGTGCTTTGAGTTTCTTCGATGTCTCCCACCCAGCCTTTGTGGGATTCAACGTTATCAACACTAAGTGCGATCGCTTTGACATTGCGCTTGTCAAATTCTGGTTTTAACTTGGCAACTGTGCCAAGTTCTGTTGTGCAAACAGGTGTAAAATCAGCAGGGTGAGAGAACAGCACAACCCAGCTGTCACCTGCCCATTCGTAAAAATCGATGTCGCCGTGTGTTGAGGCTTGCGTAAAGTTGGGTACTGTGTCACCTAGACGGAGAGTCATATTGATATTCCCTGTAGTTAGAAAAGCATATATATTCTAGTATGCCATCATGACATAAAACCCCCATTTTCCCATCGGAGTTTAGCGGTTTAAAACAAAATTTGAGGTTGTCACCACTCTCGGATATGAAATAAGAGGAAGGTAAAAATTATTGACTAAAAGACACATATATGCTATATATTAGTATGTTTTCTCATTTTTATTTTACAAAATTAATATTTCAAACGAGTCTAGTAGGTATTCTAAATTACTAAAGAAATATATTCATTTTTTTCCTTGTCTAATCTTGATAATGCGTCTGGATTCCATAGTTTTCTTTCTGGCTGAGAGATAGGGGAAAAACTGCTGTTGTCTGCGTTGGATTAAATTAATTTGTTCGTCAGAATTTCCTGGTAGGCTTGGATTGTTTGACGAGCGATCGCATCCCAGCTAAAATTTTCCAAGGCATATTTTTGGGCATTTAATCCACGTCGTTGGCGTTCTGCGGGATTTTGCAAAGCTTCTTCTAGTAACCCTACCAGTACTTCGACATCTGTTGCGCCCACCCAACCCGACTCACTATCACGTATCTGTTGACAAATATGCACTTGGTCAGAAATGACTACGGGTGTTCCTGCTACCATCGCTTCAGCGACAGCAATCCCAAAATTTTCGTAGTAGGAAGGCAAGACAAATAAATCAGCAGCTTGTAGTAAACTAACTTTTAGTTCACCAGTTACAAAGCCAGTAATTGTAGTGTGCGATCGCAGTGGGGAATTTTCAATTTGGGATATTATCTTTTGTTCGTAATCTGGATCTTGGGGATTTGTCCCAGCTAAGACAAAATGAAACTTATAACCAACCGCGAATAGCTTTTCTAGCGCTGGAATCAACAAATTCAACCCTTTTTTTGGGTCAATTCGTGACATAAACAGCACTAACGCTACATCCTTTGGTATTTTTAACAACTGATCAGATATATTTTTAAGAGACGATTTAGGGGGGATTACACCCAAGGGAATCACCAAATCTGGAGTAGATACTCCAAATCGTTCTGATATTTTAGCTTCTTGATCACTGGTAAAATGAATAGCCGCCGCACCAGCTAAATTTTGACGTTCTATAATTGCGACATAAAGCAGTTTTAATTGCTTTTTCTTGCGTAAATCAGCCGGATCAAGAGTACCCAAAGGACGGAAAATATAAGGTAGCTTTTGCTGACGACACACAATAGCAGCAGCACTAATTATTGGGGAGAATAGAGCATGAATATGTGCTATGTCAAACTCATGAGCATGAAGTTTTAGCCAGTTTAATAAATCTAGAGAAAATTTGTAGCGACGAAACGGGGCGCAACGAAAGTAAATTATTTCATAGCCATCTTGTTTAATTGGGCGATTTAAAGGAACATCCAGAGGTGTTTGACCATTATCGCCATTACTATCAGTTGTGAGAATTGTAACTTCTACTCCCTCTTTTACCAATGCTGGAGCTAGCCCTAGTATCATTTGACTGGGACCGCCGTAAATCAAAGAAATTGAGGGGACAATTTGTAATATTTTCATTTTTTTGTCATTTGTTCTTTGTCATTTTTTATTCACTAGATATCTTGTGAAAGCCCCTAACACCCCACCCGCCAGATGCTCCACTTGGGGAGACCCTAGACGCTCGATGAACTCGCTACCGCTTCTCTACGAGACGCTGCGCGAACGCTATCGCTTTTAGCGTCTCCCCTTCTCTGCGAGACGCTACGCGAAGGGAGAAGACCCCACTGGCTCCCCTTAATCTCTTCCCCGCAAGCGGGGAGGGGAGACAAAGCGTAGCTTTGGCGGGGTGGGGTTCTTATTTGTGATTTATGCAAGAGGTCTACTAATGACCAATGACTAATGACTACTAACTAAATCTTGATAAAACTCTAATTGCTGTTTAGCTAAAGCTTTATTTGTATATTTTATCATTGCTTTTTGATAACCCATTTCACCCAGACTGTGAGCAAAATAGGGTTTATCCATTAACTGAACTAAGCAATTAGCAAGGGCTTGAGCATCACCTTCAGGAAATACTAAACCAGCATCGGCAATTACATAGGGAATTTCCCCAGAATCAGAACCAATTACAGGTACTTGGCAAGCCATCGCCTCAATTAGCACATGACCAAATTGTTCTTTCCAGCCAACAGAAGTTAAAGTTTTAAACTTGTAAGTTGTTTCTGAAGGCAGTATTAAAGTACTCATTAAATTGATATAGTTTGTCACCTGATCATGAGGGACACTTTCTAGCAAAATTAACCGTTCTTTAATATTATTTTCCGTCGCTATTTTGATTAATTCACTTTGCAACTCTCCCCGTCCCAGCAGGAGTAATTTCCAAGGTTTGTTTTTCAAAGTGATTAAGGCTTGTAAAAGTGTTAATAAACCCTTTTCTTGTACAAAACGCCCTACAAAGCCTACCACAAAATCGGTTTTTTCAATACCCAATTTAGTTGCTAATTCGGGTTGGGCTTTGGGAGTAAATAGACTTTCATCTATGCCCAGTTGTGGCATGACTTTAATTGACCCTTGATATCCCCTTTGTCGCAAAACTTCTGCTCCATCCTGATTGCCACAAATGATGCCGTGGCTATGGTTGAGGTTATATTTTTCTAACAAAGAAACTGGTGGTTTTAGTTGGTATGGAAGATTCCACCAAGTAAAAAATACGTTTTTTGCCTTGAGTCCTAAGAGTTTATTTAAGACAATCATTTGAGTATAAGCCAATGCTCTAGACCCTTGTTCTACCTGAATAATTTGGGGACGAAACTGTTTTAAAAAAGATATCAAATCAGCACCAAAGGTAAGGAGTCCCTGATGATTTTGACTAAAATTAGAAATAGGAACTATTCTAAATCTGCCTTCATCGCGGTATTCAGTTTCAATAATTCTGTTTTGCACACCACCTGGTTTCCAGCGCTTTGGGACTACAACTGTCACTTCAATGTTGGGTTCTAGTTGAGATAAAGCGCGTAATTTTTCACAGTTCAAGTCTACGATATAAGTATGACTAGCAACTAAAATTTTCATTGTTAGTTATCCTTTGATTATTCACTAACTCCTAACTCCTGTACAGACGCGATTAATCGCGTCTCTCCTAACTCCTGTACAGACGCGATTAATCGCGTCTCCCCTAACTCCAAACTCCTAACTAAACTTGTTCATCCAATCGACTATAAATTTGACCGTCGTTCCATATTGATTGGATGACAGTACCCAAGGCTTTGAAAAAACCCAAAATGTAGAAAATAGCGCGAGTAACAATTTTGATGGGGGAACCGCTTTTATGACAAGGTGGGCGTCCCAGTACGTGACAGTCAAATAAACGGGCGAATAGGCGTAAAGCTTGAGTCGGAGTGAGGTTTTTCAGTCCCAGCAAGAAATGGTTGTGGTAGAAGGTAAGTTGATATTTGAGCGATCGCATACTAATATCATGACAACCCCCTGTTTCTTCGCCTAAATGCACCAAATGGGCTTCTGGATCGTACCAAATCTTATATCCCGTCTGGCGCACCCGCAAACAAAAGTCTGACTCTTCCCGCACTGCACTACCACCAAACCTTTCATCAAATCTCAGCCCGTACTTAGTAAAAATTTCGCGCCTAAAAGACATATTGCAACCCCTTGCTGTCAGCACTTGCTGGGGTTTAATCGTATGTACTAAATCAATATGATACCAAGCAATTCCTGGGTCCATAGCTTGGGGAGGTAGATATTCAATTTCTAAATCTCCTCCAGAATCACCCAATTTCATTCTGTCAAATACCCGTCCGGCTACAACCCCTACCTCTGGATTTTGCAAATAATTTTTCACATGGGCTGCTAACAATCCTGAAGTTAATTGAACATCATCATCAATAAATAATATTATTTCACCAGAAGACCGCCGGACAGCATAATTCCGCGCCCCTGGCAAACTTGCCCAATCTAAGCGCAACCATTTAATTTTACCTGCCTCCGCCATCTCCTCTAGGTAGGCTTGAATTTCTGGTTGGTGTTTTGCGGTTTGGTCTACAACTAAAACTTCAAAATTTTGATAGTCCTGTTTTAGGACATCCACAATGCTATCGCGTAGCGCTTCCTCTCGCCCATAGGTTGGTATAACTACAGAAATTAAAGGGTAATTAGTCATAATTTTTTCTACTACTTTATCTAAAGGTAATTGGAATTTTCGTGGCATAGATAATTCCCCAATAAAGTCCTAGACAGAACTGAAATAAATTTCTATAAAATTATCTTGCAAGAAAAATAAAGTAAGCAAGTTAATATAATAGCTAGTACAGCACGGCGTAAATAAGCCACCCATTTGTAATCTCTGAAACCCTTGCTAAAACGTAATTACGAATTACGAATTACGCGAAGCGGTACTAGTATATAAGCAGGATATATTCTATATAAACGTTTAATTAGCCATGATTTCCAGTTAATTTTAATCTCCTCTATCTGGTTTTTTTGTAACTTAGAGATGAGAGCATAACTTGTGTTCAAACCAGCCATTAAAAAGAAGATATCTACAGTAGCATATCCGAGCTTTGCTCCATTGCTATCTAAAATTGAAATTAGTTGCGATCGCGCCGGAGAATTTTGAAAAAAATGAAATATGACAATTGCTAATACTTTTGTCTGAGCAATCCAATTAAATCTAGTTTGGCGTGTTCGACTGTGAGTATTCATATATCTGATATTTCGGAGTTTATATTCAGCTTGATATCCAGTAATTCGATCTTTAGATGCTGATTATTCGCTAATACTTACTGATAACTAGACTTAGCCACTAAGAGGATTTAGCAACCCTTAGTTAAGCTTAATACACAAGGAAGATTCTGTCCACCGATAGGGTACTGGAGTATTTTCACTATGTCCAATATCTACGAATACCTTCTAACCTTCAGTATAACCTTGCCGCTGCTGCGTAGAGATTATCGAATAACTCATTTTGTTTTTCAGCGTCGTGGACATTGATCACTTGTGCTAAAGCTCTAGCACTGAGAGACTCGTAATGTTCCTGTTTATCACTTCTATCTAAAAATTCTTGTACTTGTTGTAATGCCTTCTCTGCTAAATCATCGTAGGCATGATTGACAATTTCCCAATATTCTTCAGTTTTAGTTTGTTCACCATTTAGCCAATTACGCCAATGTCTGAGTTTGTCCAGTGGTAATTCTAAAACATATCCATTTTCACCATGACGAACAATTTCTGACAAAGCACATACATTGGTTGTAATTGCCGGAGTCCCAACAGAGAAACCTTCAATAATGCTATAACCATAGGTATCCATTAATGATGGCATAAGTTGAAAATGACTTTGCGATAGTAATTCGAGAACTTTTGCATTAGGAATTATGTTATGGAAAACGACATTATTTAAATCGAGTAACTTTAAATCTTCTGCATATCTATTAGCATCAGGAAAATCAGTAGGTACGCCAAAACCACACCATAGTTCAGATACTATATGTATAGTAATAGGCAAACCCAACTTGGCAGCTTTCTTGGCTAGTCTTAAAGCCACAACTCCGCCTTTTCTGGCAATGTGGTTGCCGATAAAAATAAGTTGAAGATTTTCCTTATTTTGATAAGACTTATGCTGATTAACCCTCACAGCAAAATTTGGATGTATAACATCTACTTTACCGATTATTTTTGATGCTACATCCCATTCTTGTACCCAGTTCATGAATCGCAATCTAGCATAATCAGATATGGCAATAATTCTTTTGCAGTTTTCTAATGCCAAACGATTATTGAGAAATTTATAAGTGACTTCTTCTAGTTTAGTTTGCGGGTCTCTATACAAAAATCGATGATCTTCAAAAGTGACAAACCAAGGTTTATTAGTACAGATAATTCTATTAAAAGTATGAATTACCTGGTATCCGCCCGATACAGGTTGCCAAGGCATGAAGCTTCCTAAAGGATACCAAACTTTTTCTATAGGATATTTACCTGCGGGAAAAGTTTTAGAACGAATGAGAGTATGTTGAGAATTACGAGGAAGATTAGGAACGCTGAGATGTTGTTGACCACCTATAATAACTTTCACCATTTTGCTCCTACTTAAAATTGTGTTTTGAATCGTTTATTTGGAATTTTTGGCTGAGATTCAGCATCTTTTCTCTCTTGTTTATCGACTTCTGGCAATTTAAAAAGAACTCCCGCAAAAAACCAATAATAGACAGCAACTGGATCAACATCCAGAGGATAGTAGTAAGTGTTGTAGCTAATAAACAATATAAACACCCACAAAGCTGCTCCGTAACTGCGGAAATTACGGTTCTTTATGGAGCGATAGGTTTTAAAGCCAAGAATTGTTAAACTTGTTACCAAAGCCAGAAACGCCAGTACTCCAATAATTCCAACTTCATAAAGTAGTTTGGGGTAGTAGGTTTCTACAAGCTTAGTTTTACCCATTACACGGGCAGAGTTGGTTGCTCGACCTAAGCCACTTCCCAGGGGGCCGTCTACGTTTTTCCAATTCTCTTCAAATTGCTGGATGATAAAATCTTGAGGTGGTGAAGCGTCCCAGCGACCGGTAAAACTCTCGGTTCTCTCTTGCACTAGAACAGGGTTAGTCACGATCGCAATTCCCACAATCAAGGCAAGTCCCACGCCTATGGGGATAAATCGTTTCAGGTTGCCAATTTGTCCGGTGAGCAATAGCAAAATCCCGAAGCAGATTGGTACTAAAGCTAAGGCGATTCTCTGTCCAGAGATGACAGCATTAAGAAAGACTGTCACTAAAGAACCTAAACCGACTAGCCGCCATATTGGGGAGGGATCGGTGAAGCCGGTGGCAAAGGTAAAAAAGGTACCAGAAATTAAGAACCATGCCCACTGCCAAGGAGCTACAAATGTCCCTGGTAGGCGAATAACCCCTTCATCGGGACTATATACTAGCGCTCCACCAAAATAACATCTGGCTTCGACTGTTGCTCTAAATAAGGCATCTCCTTCAAGACCTCTGGTGCCTTGACATACACCCGTTATTAGTAAGAAGTATTGAATAAATCCCAGCACACAGCAAATTAGTATGAGAGCAATCTGGAGGCGTGATAAAAATAGAAAATCCCGTTTATCCCGAATTAAATAGTAAGCACAACCAATCAGGGGGACATAGCCTAAAAATACTTTTAGTCCGAGAATTCCTATACCTAATGGTATTTCTGGGGATGCTTTTTCCAATAGTCCCGAAATAGGCGGGTTAAACTGCTGTCCACCATTGATAAACAACAGCGTTAGCAGACTGCAACCGAAAACAATATAAAGTGGGATTTTAATGCCTTGGGGAATAATTAGGGGTAGCCCCTGTTTCCGGCAAGTCTGCCAAAGTCCAATTAGCGCTGGAACGTAAAATGCATCTTTAGCTAATTGGAGTATGGGACTATTGCCTAAGTAGTAGGTGATAGTACCCCCAATAGGTACGTAAATGATGAAGGCATATAGCGCTTGGCGCGGATATTTGTAGGAAACGGACATGATGATTATCCCCAAGACACCAGGGACTGCTGCTTTAATTCCAGCTAGGAAAAAGAGCAGAATGCCAACGAAGACACCGCCAAAGGTGGCGGTGGTGAGTAAGCTAATGAGTTCTTTACGTGCTTGGGCTGCTTTGCGCTTTTGGGCTGACTGTTCTTTGAGGCTAAGGGTTGAAGTTTCCTTTATAGCCTGCTTTTTCGAGTTTTTAGATTGCTGAGATTTTGACTTGAATTTTGGCATGGTGGTGCTGTAGCCTATCAGCCTCAGAGAATCTATTATAGTTGACAAATTTCTTTGGATTGCTGTAACTAGTACAATCCAAATTCATCTCTAACTGATTGATTTAATAATTTGCAATTAAAAATGCTAAATCTTAATCTTTTGGAATTATCAAAAAGATTTTCTCCTGTTTCCAAAATATAAATTAGCCAGATAAGTAGGTAGGCGTAACTAAACATAAGATCAAGCCTCACCCTCAATCCCTTTCCTTACTAAGTAGAGGGAAGCCGGAGGCAGGGTGAGGTTTTATATTTAATTTGACCCACTTACTTATTGCAAACACAAATTTCACAGCTTCTAAAGATAACCAAGGCTGATTAATTTGCAGAAGCTATGACGAAAAATTGGTGCTTGATAATAGCTAATTTAGTCCATCAAATGTTGCTGGACTTGGGAAACTAATTGATTTGTCCAGTAGTTGGCAAGGTCGGCATTTGCAGCTTCTACCATAACTCTGATCACTGGTTCTGTGCCAGAGGCGCGAACCAAAATTCTGCCGGAATCACCCATTTCAACTTCAGCAAGAGCGATCGCTTGTTGCAGAGGTTGGCAATCTTGCCATCCCAAACGGCGATCGCGATCGATAACTCGCACGTTCCGCAACAATTGCGGATAGGTCTGGAAGCTTTGATCTACTAATTCGCTCAGGGAAACACCCGCCTCTTTCACCAAAGCTGCTATATGTAATGCTGTTAACAAGCCATCTCCAGTCACAGCATAATGACGGCAAAGAATATGACCTGATTGTTCGCCGCCTAGCATTGCCCCAGTCCGCAACATTTCGGCTTGCACGTATTGGTCCCCGACTGCGGTACGAATGAAGTTACCACCCTGTCGCTGCCAAGCTTTCTCAAAGCCTAAGTTAGCCATCACTGTAGATACAATCAGGTTGTCTGGGAGTTGTTGCTTTTGTTTTAAGTGGCGTCCCCAGAGATACAGAATGTAATCGCCGTTAACTTGCCGTCCGGTATTGTCTACTCCTAAGACGCGATCGGCATCGCCATCGAAGGCAAAGCCGATGTCGGCGTTGTGTTCTTGTACTGTTGCTGCCAGAATATCTAAATAAGTGGAACCGCAATTAACATTAATGCGATCGCCATCTGGTTCGTTATGCAAGCAGATCACCTCTGCCCCCATTTCTCTAAATACTGATGGTGCTAATCCAACTGCTGCACCCCACGCCAAGTCTAAAACAATCTTCATTCCTTGAAGATTTAGGCTACTATTCAAGGGTTTTTTCAACGCCGAGCTATAATCCCCCACTAACTCCAAACGTGAGTAATGCCGACCGCAATTACTGATAGCAATAGGTGATATTTTACCACGCAGTCCGGCTTCTATTTCTGCCTGCAATATTTGCGGTAACTTCCCACCATCGGCACTAAAAATCTTAATACCATTGTCTTCTGGGGGATTGTGGCTGGCAGAAATCATCACTCCGCCGATGGCTTCACTAATGCTGGTGAGATAGGCAACGCCAGGAGTGGGACATAATCCCAAATACCACACCTCTAATCCTGCTGCTGTTAACCCTGCACTTAACGCCATTGCCAGCATATCGCTGGAGTTTCTAGAGTCCTGTCCGAGAATGACTGGCCCTACTTCAGTAGCATGGTTACGTAAAACAATCCCTGTCCAAAAGCCAACTTGTAATGCTAGGGGCGCACTCAGTAATTCTCCCACTCGTCCGCGAATCCCATCTGTGCCAAATAAGGGATTTACTGGTAATGGGATTAAATTCAGTGCAAAACTGCTCTCAATCCCTTTGCCCAATCCCTCAACTTCGGAAGCAGAACCCCCAGCAATGCCCGATGTCCGAGTTATAGATGAAACCATATTGTTTAAACACTCCACACAATCACACTGAAAAATAACACTTAAGACTTTATCCAGCAATTTTGAGATGCTTTTTCTCTTGAGAAATTCATTCCAGATTAGGGTTTTCTTACGTAATAATACTGAATTTGTCCGACTTTAATTGTCAAGATTTTATAAAGTCAGCATTGCTTTTTACATTATTATTAAAGTCTCCACATCTTAGCGAATTATTCTTTTTATGCCCTCAACTTCAGTCTTGATTATTTGTATTAGTTCACACTTTGTAATGTTAATCACAAAGAATAAATTGTAATAAATATTACACTTGTTTCATTACAGGTGTTTTTCAGGAAAGCTGAGGATGAAAGCAAAATTTAGCTAATAACAACAAAAAATCAAAACAGCGAAATGTAAAATTCTATTCCCTTAGGCTTGTTGGTGTGTAAATACCTATAAAATCATTGCAGCTTAAAAAATTTTAATATAAATTCTCATCAAATAGTTTTAAGGTAACGTTTTAATGGCTTTTTTAGCCGTTAGTGAATCGAAACTTCGGCAGTTAACTTTTTAAAGTTGAGAATTTTAGCATGAGCAGCAATTTAGCAACCAAATTACGTGTAGGCACTAAAAAAGCCCACACAATGGCAGAGAATGTAGGTTTTGTCAAGTGCTTTTTAAGAGGAGTAGTCGAGAAAAACTCTTACCGGAAACTAGTTGCTAACTTCTACTTCGTCTACTCAGCGATGGAAGAGGAAATGGAAAAGCATCGCCAGCACCCAATAGTTTCTCAAATTAACTTTCCTCAGTTAAACCGCAAGTATACCTTAGAGCAAGACCTGAGTTATTACTTTGGTACCAACTGGAGAGAGCAAATCAAACTATCTCCCACAGGTGAAGCTTATGTACAGCGCATCCGAGAAATATCTGAAACAGAACCAGAACTGTTAATCGCCCATTCATATACTCGTTACTTGGGTGACTTATCCGGGGGACAAATTCTCAAAAATATTGCTGTAACAGCGATGAATTTGTCTGATGGGCAAGGAACAGCCTTTTATGAGTTTCCAGAGATTTCTGATGAGAAGGCATTCAAAGCCAAATATCGTCAAGTTTTGGATGAATTACCCCTTGACGAGGCTATATGCGATCGCATCGTTGATGAAGCTAACGCCGCCTTTGGTACGAACATGAAGATGTTCCAAGAATTAGAAGGCAATTTAATTAAGGCGATCGGTGTAATGCTTTACAACAGCCTCACACGGCGTCGTACACGCGGTAGTACTGAACTGGCAACTGCTGAGTAACTCTGTTGAGATTGCGGAGTATGGTGTGTGGAGTCATAAAT
>NZ_JBTYKD010000319.1:0-66216 GCF_054880495.1 Nostoc sp. | reverse complement strand
CAAGCTTTCGAGGTTTGACCCTCACAAGAACAGCCCCTCTCCCAATTTTGGGAGAGGGGAGCAAATTCTCTAGTTCCCCGAATCCCAAGTTGGGATTCGGGGTTAGGGGATGAGGGCAAAACGCCTTCTCAAAGCAGATTTTTTCTGAAGTTGACACCAATGAGCTTTTTCTGTGCCCCTATGATAAATCTATATGTATCAGGGTTTGTGTGAAATGGTATCAGCTATTGTTTGCCTAATATTTTGTAAATCGGACAGGATGCTTAACATACAATAATAGTGCTATACCTTTGTAGTTGAAAATTCTAAGAAACCACAAAGCCAACTTTTGCAACACAACCCTATTTGATGGCTAAATCAATTTTTTCCACAAAACAGCTCGGCAGCCGGTTAGTCCAGTGGTTGCTTGAAGAAGATGGGCGGAACAAGAAAGGGCCTTACCGCAAGGAAATACCACATCGCCAGCATTCTTGGTGGCAGGTGATGTGCTTGACTGGTGTAGATTATTTCTCGACTCTTGGCTATCAACCTGGGATTGCAGCACTGGCAGCTGGCGCTCTTTCGCCTCTGGCTACCCTGATTCTGGTTTTGCTGACACTCTTTGGCGCATTGCCAATTTATCGGCGCGTTGCTGCCGAAAGCTCTCAAGGGGAAGGCTCAATCGCAATGTTAGAGCGTTTGCTCCCCTGGTGGCAAGGTAAATTACTTGTGCTGTGCTTACTTGGCTTTGTGGCAACCGACTTTATTATTACCATTACTTTGTCAGCTGCTGATGCTACAGCCCATATCATCGAAAATCCCCTGGTTCCAATTTGGGTTCACGGTCAGACAATCGCGATTACCCTAGAATTAGTTGCATTACTAGGCGCAGTTTTCTTGAGAGGTTTCCGAGAAGCGATTGGGATTGCAGTAGTTTTCGTGGGAGTTTATCTGCTATTAAACTTCATTGTCGTTAGCGTCGGTCTGTATCAGATTTTAACTCACCCTGGAGCGATCGCTAACTGGCAGACGGCACTTTTTGCACGCGATTCCAACCCTTTGATACTAGTCGGCATATCTCTTTTGATATTCCCCAAGCTAGCGCTGGGATTGTCAGGCTTTGAGACTGGTGTAACCGTTATGCCCTTGGTCCAAGGTAGCAGCAATGACACTCAAGAGCATCCCAGAGGGCGGATTCGGAATACACGTAAGCTGCTCACCAGTGCTGCTGTGATTATGAGCTTCTTTTTGCTCACTACCAGCTTTATAACTACTCTACTGATTCCAGCCGCAGAATTTGCATCTGGGGGCAAAGCTAACGGACGGGCCCTTGCTTATTTAGCACATCTGTATCTAGGCAATGGCTTTGGCACAATTTACGATTTAAGTACTATTTTCATTTTGTGGTTTGCGGGTGCATCTGCAATGGCAGGGCTACTGAATATCGTACCCCGCTACCTACCACGCTATGGTATGGCACCCAATTGGGCACGAGCAACGCGACCTTTAGTTTTAGTCTATACAGCGATCGCTTTTGTTGTCACAATTATCTTTCGGGCAAATGTGGAAGCTCAAGGTGGGGCTTACGCAACTGGTGTGCTTGTGTTGATCACCTCAGCCGCTTTTGCCGTAACTTTATCAGCCCACCGTCGTAGACAGAAGCGGGCAAAATTCGTCTTTGGCATTATCACACTGTTATTTTTATATACCACTGTTGTTAATATCATCGAAAGACCAGAAGGCATTAAAATCGCTGGGTTCTTCATCGGTGCGATCATTTTTACCTCGCTAGTTTCTCGTGTTTGGCGTTCAACAGAATTGCGAACAGAACGGATCGAAGTTGACGAACTTGCTGGCCAATTCCTAGCAGAAGAGAGCCAGGGAGCAATACGGTTAATTGCCAATCGGTTGAATACCGGCGATGTCCAAGAATATTTTTTAAAAGAGAAAGAGGTACGCGAGGATAACCATATTCCAGCCAACGATCCAATTCTGTTTCTAGAGATTCATGTATCAGATGCTTCGGACTTTACGGATGTGATTAAAGTAAAAGCGGTGCAAGTTGGTGATTATCGCATTCTCCGGGCTGAGAGTGCAGCAGTACCTAATGCGATCGCAGCTTTACTGCTCTATATTCGTGATCAAACAGGTAAGATTCCCCATATCTACTTCGGCTGGGTTGAAGGCAACCCCATACAATACTTACTGCGTTTTATCTTATTTGGGGAGGGTGATATTGCTGTAGTCACTCGTGAAGTACTCCGTCGAGCTGAAAAGAATCCCCAAAGGCGTCCTGGCGTTCATGTCGGGGGTTAATTAAGCATCACGGATTAATAATATAACCACAAAACAAAACTTTTTTCCCAGAGGTCTAATGAATAATTCCTACAAGAAAAATGTTGTCATTATGGGAGGAGGTCCGGCGGGGTTAGGCACAGCTTTAATGTTAGCGAAAAGAGGCTGGAAAGATATTACAGTTATTGAAAAAAGACCATCAGCAGATTATTACGAACCAGATAAATCCTTTAGTTATCAAATTGATGGTCGAGGGCAAAAATTAACTGATTTGTTAGAACTAACTGCCAAACTAGCTGATTTGAGTGTTCCTAGTACCGAATTTTATTGGACTCTCATTCAAAAAGACGGTACACGCAAAACAACAAAACTACCCATCGCTGATTCTAAACGCAAGACTGCCTATTGGCTGCCAAGAGCATCTTTTGTAGAGTTACTTTACCAAGAAATTCATCAACATTGGCAAGATTCGATTCAGGTCTTATTTAATACTGAGTGTGTAGAAATTAAACAATATATAGAGCATTTAGAAGTTATTACCCAATCTCAATATCAAGAAAAATTGAGCTTTATTCCTACTCTGCTCGTAGGTTGTGATGGCTTCAGCTCTATTGTGCGTCAAACTCTTCATCAAATGGAAGGTCAATCACATTCCTTTGAAATGCAAAAATTTCTTTCTGCTAGTTCCGGTTTAAAATACAAAGTTCTGACTTTACCTCCTCAATTTCCCTTATCAGAGTCAGAAGAAGATTTAGCAGAAACTACAATGGCTTACAGCATTAGGTCTACTTTTAAAGGGCGTAAAAAAGCAATTTCTCTGGGGTTATTACCCTTTAAAAATCCTCATCAACCAAGAACGGCGAATATTATTACCTACCCAGATCATCAAATCTGGCAATTAGAAACCCAAGAAGAAGTTAAACAATTCCTCACACAAGCATTTCCTCAGCTTCCCCTAGAAAAAATTATTTCTCCTGAAGAAATAGCTAGATTTGCATCTAGTGACGGGGGTAAGTTTCCTATTCCTCAATATTGTTCAGGGTTGTATCAAATTTGGGGAAAACCTGAAGACAACCAAGGAACAGCAGTAATTTTATTGGGAGATGCAGCTCATTGTTTTCCTCCCGACATTGGACAAGGCGTTAATTCTGCCTTAGAAGATATCTATGAAATCCATGAAATTTTGGCAGCAACTCAAGATAATCTCTCTCAAGCACTTCCTCGCTATGAAAGCTTACGCCAACCAGATATTAAAGCCTTAATCCGCTTAGTCCAAATTAGTTATCCTTGGCAATATAATCAAGATCCTCTACAGAAGCAATTATGGAGTCTTAACTTCTTTGGTCGCTTACTTTTGAATCGTTTATTCCCTTTTCTATTTAATCCCCATTCCATATTACTAATTCAGAATCATCAACTATCTTACTCAGAAATTCTCGCTAAAAGTAACAAAACTACTCAAGTTTTAGCTATTTTAGGAGGATTGGCAATATTGACTTTAATGGTGAGTCTTATGACTTAGAAATATTTTTCTGCAATGGGGCTAAAACCTTGAATAGGCTTTTCTAGAAAGGGTAAGTTTAACCCAAGAATCTCACAGCTTTTGTTGAAAAAGAATGTAGTCAAATTTTTAACAGCCCTGAGAGTGTTAACAAATTAATTTTCTTAGTGATGCCTTACTTTTCTGTTCGTCGGTTAACTAGGGTAGCGCTAGCTTGGTCAACAGGCATCAGCACAACTTCATTAATATTGACATGGGGCGATCGCGTCACACAGAAAAATATCACATCAGCCACATCATCTGCTGTCAGAGGTGTAACTCCTTCGTAGACTTTGTTAGCGCGTTCACTATCTCCGTGAAAGCGCACCTCGCTAAATTCCGTTTCTACCATCCCAGGGTCAACGGAAGTTACACGTACCCGCGTTCCCAACAAGTCTTGTTTTAAACCTTCAGAAATTGCCCTGACAGCAGCTTTAGTCGCACAGTAGACATTGCCACCGGGATAGGTTTGATGTCCGGCAATGGAACCTAAATTTACCACATGACCGCGATCGCGACTCACCATTCCCGGAACGACATAACGCGAAAGGTAAAGTAAACCCTTAACGTTAGTATCAATCATGTCTTCCCAGTCTTGAAAACTGCCTTCGTGCAACTTGTTTAAACCACGACTTAGACCAGCATTATTAATCAGAATGTCGATTTCAGCCCAGGCGGGGGGTAGAGTCGAAATAGCAGATTCAACAGCGCTGCGATCGCGCACATCTAGCTCTAATAAATGAAATTCAGTACTAAAATCTTTACTGAGAGTATCTGCTAGCTGCTGCAAACGTTCTAACCGTCGTGCCGCCAAGATCAGTTTTGCACCCGCACCAGCGAAGATTCTCGCACAAGCAGTACCAATACCGCTACTTGCACCAGTGATCAAAATGATTTGATTTTTTAACGATATCATTGTAAGTCAAAAGTCCAGTGTTAATTTAAATACACACCAATTTAACAAGTTACTCACACAGAAAATTTAGTGCGACCGATTGGGGATGATTAGACTGCTTTACAAAGTCCATGAATTGTTTTTCATCATTAAGCAATACAATCTGACAAAGTACAGACATATTTTATGAGCTATAGGAATCATATTTGATTTCTGAAAAAATCTCGGTAGTAATGTTGCAAAAAAATTGTAGGTTGGGGAGCCACTGCGTTGCGCGGGTTTCCCGCGTTGTAGCAAGTGGCGTTGGAGGCTTTGCCAAAGCCAACATCCTGATAATCAGTTGGGTTGCGCTCCGCTCCACCCAATTTACGTCTAGGTCTAATGCACTATTTTAGCCTAGAGGGTCCACTACGTGCATTTCAAAAATCAAATACTAGTCCTATATTAATAATTTATACTAAAATTTTTATGATATTTCTCAGCGCGTCAAAAACGGCGAAATCGACATTCTGCTTATCCAGGGTATGGGCGGAACTGTTTAGTCCCTGCGATCGCCATTTAAACCACGTCTACCTTGAAGGGGTCAAATGAGTAGGCGCGACCTGAACTGGTCGTTTAGAACGCGGAACCTATTCCGCTAAGGGATTCACACCCCTTACCCTCACGGAAACGACTCTAAGAAAGAGTTTGGTCACGCCCAAGTAAGTAATGAAACAGGCGGAGTGCAGACCCCGAAAGTAGCCGTAACTGGCAGCCTAAAACTGGTTATAGAGCAAGAGGGAGTTCTCTATGATGAACATTAAGTGAAGTGTCATTTTAAACTACGTCATTTGACAAAAAGCCAAATCAGGCTGATAGGCTTTAACCAAAAGGTAAATGGGTAGTTTTGGTGTTCTGCTCTCACCAAAACGTGTGAATACAAATCCCATCGTAGAAAAGACAACATCTAAGGAGAACAGACAACTAAACGACGCAACAGGGTAAACCCTACAGAGTCTAAGAGAGGTCGAATACTCTTAGTAAGTCCGAGGCAACAAAGACCGAATTCTTTGGTGGGTAGAGGATGAAGTAAAAAGCGAACGCTAACCTGTAATGGGGTAGATAGGGGTTCAAAATTTGCCCTTGACCGAAAGGAATAGCCAACTTACTTTGGGTTTTACACGAAAAGACAAAAAGTTAAAGTAACTTAATCCGAGGACAAGTTAGATGGTGACAGCAATGTCAACAAACGGACTGAGGAAACAACTAGAAGACTGGAGCCGCATTAAGTGGCAGAAAGTCAACAAACTTGTTAAGAATCTACGACAAAGAATCTTTCGTGCTAGAAAACTTGGTAACTTCAAAACTCTTCGGAGTCTACAGAAGTTAATGCTCATAAGCTACGCAAACTTACTATTATCTGTTCGACGTATCACTCAGACAAATCTTGGTAAAGCAACGGCAGGAATTGATAAAGAAATTATCAATACCCCAATGCAACGAGTGATTCTGGTAAACGATTGGAATGGGGGAAACCTGTTGCCAACTAGAAGGGTGGAGATACCAAAACCCAATGGAAAGTTTCGACCGCTCGGAATCCCAACCGTGCGTGACAGAATCGAACAGGCAATAATCAAGAATTCACTAGAACCCGAATGGGAAGCCGTGTTTGAACCAAATTCCTATGGTTTCAGACCTGGAAGAAGTTGTCAAGATGCTATAGAACAAGATTTTATCAGACTCTGTGGTGGTAGAGACACTTGGGTTTTAGAAGCTGATATTCGAGGATTTTTCGATAACATTGCTCATGAATCCATCCTCCACATGATTAGTAACTTTCCCAAAAGAGAGTTAATCAAAGGATGGTTAAAAGCTGGATTCTTCTACGAGGGAAAATTAAGCCCAACAAAGAAGGGGACACCACAAGGTGGCGTAATCTCACCACTATTAGCCAACATAGGATTGCATGGATTAGAAAACTTTATTAAATCTACCAATCAAAAACTTGGCGTGGTTAGATATGCTGATGACTTTATCGTCACAGCTAGAGACAAGGAAAGCCTCGAAAAAGTCCAAATTCAGATTCAACAATGGTTATCAATTAGAGGACTCGAATTCAGTTCGGAGAAGACATTCATCACGTCAATAGGAGAGGGATTTGACTTCCTCGGCTTCAACCATCGTCACTATGATGGTAAGCTTCTAATCAAGCCATCGAAGAAAAAAGTCCTAGACTTTTGTAAGCGAATTGGGAATGAAATAAAAGCACGTAACGGAGCCGAACAGGAAGTTGTAATCAATAAACTCAATCCAATTCTCCGTGGTTTTGCTAACTATTATAAAGGTGCAGTTAGCAAAGAAACCTTTGACTACATTTCGTACAGAGTGTGGCAATACCTTTGGGGTTGGGCAAAGCGTAGACACCCCAAGAAAAATACAAAGTGGGTAAGGAAACGTTATTTCAAAACCTTAAAAGACAAGAAATGGACATTCGCTTGCACTATCAGCGACCGCCGAGGGAAAGAAAAGAATTTAGTCCTTTTCCCAATAGCGTATACATCCATTGAACGCCATATCAAGGTTAAGGGAGAAGCGTCACCTGACGACCCCTCATTAAAGGAGTACTGGAAAAAGCGTCATCAGAAATTTGGTAAGAGTTACTGGGAAAAGAACTCTCGGAACTATAAAATAGCTCAAATCCAAAATTGGTCTTGTCCAATCTGCGGCGAACCATTACTTAATGGCGAGGAAATAGACACCCATCATATAGTACCCGTGGCTCAAGGTGGACTAGACGACGTAGAAAACCTTCAGCATTTACACATAGCGTGTCACAAGCAGGTACATTCAAAAAAACCCAAGTTTTCTAGTTTGAAGTAAGGCTTGAGCCGGATGAGTGCGAAAGTCTCATGTCCGGTTCTTAGGGGAGGGGATGGAGGTGACTCCTGAACCTTACCCAACTCGAACAGAAACTTACGCTAAGGAATTGATTAGCCATTTTGAATATTGCGATCGCCTCTTATAAACCTGTACCAATTGATCTGTCTGAAATTTAAAAGGCTCAAATCCTTACTGTTCCACGTTGGCTTAACCAATACGCCAGATGACCAGATACAGTAGTTTTACCAGCGCCTCCCTTCTGGTTTGTTAACCCAATAATCATAATTCTTTTAAAAGTCTTGCTCAATTTACTATTGCGCTTGTATCTGTCGCAATTAATTTTCACTATTTAGCAGCAATCGTATCAGTTTTTTAATTACATGAGTTGTTTATTAATTCCGAAATTGCCAATGCCCTGGTAGTAGTCACTATCAGAGTGCTGATAATTAACTTTTATAAATAACTAGGGGAATATAGCCCAACAATTGCCCGGTCATAACGACTGGGTTTTTTGGTGGAGATAATGCAGAGCGTAGTTTACCGCCGCTCTCCTCGCTCCTTCTGGACTTAAATACAAAGGCGATCCAGTGGGCGATCGCCTTTTCCTCTAAGAAATCAGCCTTGGATTTTGTATACTGTCACACAAAGCAGCGAGGAGAGCGATTACGCACGGGAAATCCACTCTTAGAGGTACTGCCCCTCAATAATCTGTGTTATCAGCACAGCGCCTCACTTTTCGGCTTCAGGTGGAAGGTGGAAGATGGAGGAATCGAACCCCTGGGTGTTACCCCACCCCGGTTTTCTAGACCGGTTGCCGACCATTTAGCGGCATCTTCCATATAAACAAGGGGTATCTGAGGAGGCTTGAACTCCCTAATGACTGGTTCCACAAACCAGCGCCGCGACCACTTTGGCTTCAGACACCATCAGTGGATTCGGTGAGGCTTGAACCTACGCACTTCTGCTTAAGAGGCAGCTGCTCTGCCAACTGAGCTAACAGCCCGTTTTTGCTTGGTGGGTCGCCCAGGGGTTGAACCTGGATGAATCCGCTTAAAAGGCGGCTGCATACCCGCTCTGCCAACGACCCAATTTAATACCCTTGGTGGGAGTTGAACCCACAAAATCTGGTTTCTAAGACCAGCACGTTTGCCAGTTTCGTCACAAGGGCAAATGGTCGGGATGGTAGGATTTGAACCTACGACTCCTTGTCCCCAAAACAAGGCTTCTAGACCACTGAATTACATCCCGATATCTGGTACTCCTGACGGAAGTTGAACCCGTACACAGACTGTTTTTGAGACAGCCGCCTCTTCCAGTTGGGCTACAGGAGTATACATAGGCTGGGAAGGAAGGAATCGAACCCTCAAACTTCGCATTCAAAGTGCGACGGCTTTGCCTGTTTGCCTACTTCCCAATAAATGGCTGCCCCAGCAAGAGTCGAACTTGCAACCTCGCGGTTAACAGCCGCTTGCTCTGCCATTGAGCTATGGGGCAATGTGCCAGTCCCCCAGATCGGAATCGAACCGACGACCTCTGATTTTTCAGACCAGCGCTCTCTACCAAAACTGAGCTACCAGGGGATAAGGCGAGAACGGAGAGACTTGAACTCTCAATCTTCAGTTTCGTAATCTGAGATGTTATCCAGTTACACCACGTTCTCAAAGGCGGAGAGAGAGGGAGTTGAACCCACAGTGGACTTACATCCACGACTGTTTAGCAAACAGCTTGCCCTGCCAATAGCAATCTCTCCATAATGGGCCGGATAGGATTTGAACCTACGAGGCACATAGGCATCCGTTTTACAGACGGCTTCCTTCAACCGGACTTGGATACCGACCCATGAGGCAGTGCCGACGGGGATTGAACCCGCAATCTCCTGCTTGAAAGACAGGTGGCTTTACCAA
This sequence comes from Nostoc sp., assembly GCF_054880495.1. NCBI lineage: Bacteria > Bacillati > Cyanobacteriota > Cyanophyceae > Nostocales > Nostocaceae > Nostoc > Nostoc sp. The sequence continues at coordinate 56,744 of NZ_JBTYKD010000319.1, read as the reverse complement.
TTTGCCTACGGCACCAAGAGTGAGATTTCTACCACGTGCAAGTTTGAGAAGCTGTTTTTAACAGCCTCCAGGTTTGGTTTGGCGGAGACTGTAGGAGTCGAACCTACTTCGGTTTTTAGACCGATTAACCAGTTTGTAAGCTTCTTATGTTGGGGTACGCAGTAGAACGCAGAGACGCTTGTTTTGAACCCAGACCAAAGGTTTTGGAGACCCTTATGCTGCCGTTACACTATCCCTGCAATTTGGTCGCAGTGGCGAGAGTCGAACTCGCATATACCAAGTTATGAGCTTGGGGCTTTGCCGTTAAGCTACACTGCAATGTTTGGAGTCCAGGGCGAGAGTCGTTCGCGTTAGCGTTCCCGAAGGGTACTCGCACAGTCGGTTTTGCAGACCAACACCCTACCATTAGGCGACCTGGACATACTACGAGGACGACAGGAATCGAACCTGTGACCACTTGCCTCGGAAACAAGCGCTCTTTCCGACTGAGCTACATCCTCATTTGGAAGCCTTGACGGGAGTTGCACCCGCTTTTCCGTGCTTGAGAGGCACAGCGACTTGTCTATTTGTCCACAAGGCTACACGGGAATGGTGGGATTTGAACCCACGGTCTTTCGCTCGACAGGCGACTGCTTTAAACCGGACTAAGCTACACCCCCACGTTGGATGGCAATTATTTAGTTTTCATGGTTCAGAAGTGTTTGCACTATGCCTTTTTGAGAGGCTGTAGTGCATCACTACATTTATACTACACAATGTATTACAAGATGTCAAGGGCATACTACAAACTTTTTGAAAGAACTGAGAGGGCAGTGTTACGTAATCGAGCTTATTGCCCTCTCTGACTAGGTTTGAAGTTAATTACTCGTTCTCACTCAGGCGTTGTGCGTTCCAAAACTGTTCGGCAAACGCAATTGCTGGGTGAATTGGAGCTTTAGGCTTGCTTTTGAGTACCATTCCAGCTTCATGCGGTAAGCGATCGCTCTTGATTGAATTACACTTCTCACACGCAGTTACAACGTTGTCCCAACTGTGCTGCCCACCTTTTGAGCGGGGTATTACATGGTCAAGGGTCAGATGCTTGGTGCTACCGCAGTATTGGCAGGTGTGGTTGTCTCGCTTGAGTACCTCACGCCGATTTACAGGTGGTATTTTCCAATGCCGTTCGGGATTACCAACGGTCAAGCGAATATGTTCGGGAACTTGTAGTACAACACTAGGTGTAGTGACCTGCAATGCTAATCGCTCAGACCTGCAATCAAGACATTTACAAACCAGGATTATTTGCAACTATAATTGCGCTTCAGCCAGGATTAATTGCAACTGAGCCAGGATTAATTGCAACCAGCCTGCAATCATCGGTTTGAGCCAGGATTATTTGCAACTAACGGAAAGTCCCGTCAAACGGTAGTTTGACAGTTGGCTGCAAAAACGCTCTGACTTACAAACAAAATTATTGAAATTTCAGCCAGGATTAACTGCAACTATAAAGGTAAAAGAAACGACCGTTTTCTTGACTATTGCCACCAAAACTCAACAACCCCTGAAACCTGCTCAAGTTTAGTAACGAAACTCGGTAATTAAATCTAAGTCAACATACGCTATGGAGTAACGAGTATATTAACTCGCTAACTGGGTTTAAAAGGATGTTGATAGGCTATGCCCGAATTTCAACAGACGACCAAAATCTGAACCTGCAAATGGATGCCTTGCAGCAAGCGGGCTGTGAGAAGATTTACTCTGACCGTATAAGTGGTGCAAAAGCCGCCAGAGCAGGACTGTCCCTAGCATTAGAGGTAGCGCGGACTGGTGATGTCCTCATAGTATGGCGACTGGATCGCTTGGGTAGGTCGCTCAAAGACCTGATTGAGATCATGTCCATATTAGATGAAAGGGGAATTGGACTCTCTAGCCTGCAAGAATCCATAACAACCACAAATAAGAGTGGCAGATTGATTTTCCATCTGTTCGGTGCATTGGCGGAATTTGAACGCAACTTAATCCGCGAACGCACAACTGCTGGACTTGTAGCAGCGCGCTCGCGCGGTCATAGGGGAGGCAGACCAAAAGCCCTTGACCCCGCTAAACGTCAATTAGCAGTAAAGCTTTATACCGATGGACAACACACAATTATGGAAATTTGTAGACTGATGGGGATTTCCAAACCAACGCTCTACAACTACATTGCAGAGATAAACACCTAACATGGCACATAAGCAAATCCCGATAGAGGCACTAATTAATTTACGCCAACGTCTCGACGGGTTGCCTAGTCGTTGCCAAGAACGTCGAATTCTTATTGAAGAAACAGCATCTTTGTATGGTGTGTCAACAGATACTCTGTATCGGGCTTTACGTAATTCATCACGCCCTAAATCCATCAACCGCTCAGATAGTGGAACACCTCGAAAGCTATCACTCTCGGAAATGGAACTTTACTGTGAAATCATTGCGGCGATGAAAATCCGCACCAGCAATAAGAAAGGGCGACACCTCTCCACTGCACGGGCGATTGAATTACTGGAAGGTTTTGGGATGGATACACCAAGTGGTTTTATCCAACCTTGTTCGGGTACATTGACTAAAAGTACTGTCAACTATTACTTGAAAGCGTGGGGGTATGACAATGAACGCATGACCCGGCAACCTCCGGCAGTGCGTTTTCAAGCAGAATACAGCAACGAATGTTGGCATTTCGACCTGAGCCAGTCTGATTTGAAACACGTCAAGCAGTCATTATGCGTGGAACCGGTTAAAGGAAATCCACTGCTGATGCTTTATAGCGTCGTTGATGATCGTAGCGGCGTATGTTATCAAGAATACCACTGCGTCTATGGAGAAGATGTAGAAGCGGCATTGCGTTTCTTATTTAATGCAATGACCGCGAAAACAACTGATGGATTTCCCTTCCAAGGAATTCCAGAGATGATTTATACAGACAACGGGCCTATTGCCAAAAGTCAGGTATTTCAAAATGTCATGGACTGCCTCAGAATCAAGCTAGTCACCCATATGCCTGCGGGTAAAGATGGTCGTCGGGTGACAGCTCGCTCCAAAGGCAAGGTGGAAAGACCATTTCGGACAGTCAAGGAAGCTCACGAAACTCTGTATCACTTTCACGAACCAGAAAACGACGTAGAGGCTAACCTTTGGCTGCGCCAGTATTTGTTGCATTACAACGATAAACCACACCGAGAATCACCACATTCGCGGATAGAAGATTGGCTGCGTCATCTCCCCAAGTCAGGCTTACGCTCAATGTGCAGTTGGGAGCGATTCTGTAACTTTGCCCGGGAACCGCAACGTAGAAAAGTTGGTTCCGATGCCAGAGTATCAGTTGAAGGCATAGCTTACGAGGTAGAGCCAGACTTGGCTGGTGAAACCGTTGTCCTTTGGTGGGGTTTATTTGACAACGAGTTATACGTTGAGTTTAGCGATCGCCGCTACGGGCCATTTTACCCGGTTGATGGGCCCATCCCACTACATCGCTATCGCAAACACAAGAAAACTAAAACCGAAGAACGGGCAGACCGAATTGCGGATTTGGCTAAAAAGTTGGGCTTGCCAAAGACAGCCTTAGATAAAAATGCCGATCTCCAATTTCTAGTGGACAAGTATAAAGATATTGAGCCGACTGTCACACCTTTCAACGACCCAGATCCGTTCCAAGAATTTACATATCCCAGCATAATATTCGCAAAATTGGCGATTTCGGATTATTTGGCTTTGCCGTTGGCTAAATTATCTCCTGAACAAATGGCGTTTATTAATGCACTGCTAACTGAAACCCTCAACAAAAAGGTGATTATTGACCGGGTAAGGCAGTATTTCCACAAACCGAAAGGAGGGGAACAAAATGCTCACTGAGGTTATGGAACACTTTAGTTTGGTGAAGGAGTTTCCCAAGGCAGGATATTACGAGACTGAACACCAAAAACAAATGTTCAAGGATATTAACGCCGCCATCCATTCTGGGAAGTTGGTTGCCATTACGGGAATTATCGGGTGTGGGAAGACAACGACTTTACGACGTTTGTTTGGCGTTTTGGAGCAAGAAGGTAAAATCACGGTCTCAAAGTCGCTGTCTGTGGATAAAGACCGAGCGACGCTACCCACTCTGATTGCTGCCTTATTCTACGATTTATCCACAGATAAGGAAATTAGAATCCCGAAAGACGGCGAAAAACGGGAACGGGAATTGCGCGATCTGATTAGAAAAGGTAAAAAGCCGGTGGCGCTGTTTGTTGATGAGGCTCATGACCTACACTACAGTACGCTGACGGGACTTAAACGTTTAATCGAGGTAGTTGAAGACGGTGGTGGCACACTTTCGGTGGTTCTGGCTGGTCATCCCAAACTGAAAAATGATTTGCGCCGTCCCACGATGGAGGAAATTGGGTATCGGGCAACGGTTTTCTCTTTGGAGGGTATTGTCGGCAATCAACGAGAATATATTCAGTGGCTGGTATCAGAATGTACTGGGTCTGATACTCCCATCAGTGACATATTGGATGCTGAGGCTATTGAATTACTGGCTGCGCGGTTGAGGACTCCACTACAAATCGAACAACATTTGACACTAGCTTTGGAGGCGGCGTACCGAGTTGCAGTCAAGCCTGTGACTGCGGTGATTATTGAGTCGGTGCTGTCGAAGCTTCTTGACGATTTGGAACCGACTCTCACCCGACATGGTTATAACATAAGGGACTTGGCGGAACAGTTCAATGCCAAACCGGCTGAAATTAAGTTGTTATTTCGTGGTCAACTTGATCCAATGCGTGCGCGTGAGTTGCAGGAGCAAATGTTGGCTGCGGGGCTGCCACTTTGAGCAAATTGAATCGCAATAAAAACTGAAGTATTTATAGTTGCAAATAATCCTGGCTCAAACCGATGATTGCAGGCTGGTTGCATTTAATCCTGGCTCAGTTGCAATTAATCCTGGCTGACACGTAATTATAGTTGCATTTAATCCTGGTTTGTAAATGTCTTGATTGCAGGTCTGAGCGATTAGCATTGCAGGTCACTACACATAGGACAGTACATAAATGCAAATTGTCAAAATAAACATCAACCAATCAAAACCTCGGCAAGACTGTACCCGTGCCTGCGTCTTTTTTTGTGCGGACATAAGCCTTGGTTGTATCGGTTTTACTATGCCCCAACTGGTTTTGCACCTCAAAAACATTTTTATGCTCGACTGCTCTTGTCGCGTGAGAATGCCGCAACCAGTGACATGAAAACTTCACCTTCGCCACCTCGGAGATATCTTGAATTAACCTTTTAATTGCCCGATCGCTCAACGGCAAACCCCGCTTTTTCGGGTCAGGCGACATATTTGCAAACACGGGCATCTTATCACTAGCCATCCCCCGATACTTTTTGAAAACGAGCGAAGTCTGATGGTCTAACCCAATCTCGCGGTACTTGCCACCTTTGCCTCGGAACTTAATCGTATAGTATCCCCGGTTTCTATCCTCTGGTGTCGCGTCGGGATACCACTGGAAATTATGCCAATATAACCCCGGATAATCTTCTCTCGGTTTAAAAGGTACATCACCTGGAACCGTCACCCGACCAACTTCACCAACCCGCATCCCACTATAAAAAAGTAGAGAGAACACCAACCAATGCTGCCCCCCTAACTGTTTGGCAGCATCAGCTAGCTTCGTCATCTCCCAATCTTCTAGATATCGCTCAGATTTAGGTAAATCACTAAAATTATCGTAATTTATACTACTTGCAATATTCCGCAAGAAATAGCCACAATTCTCAGCCGAACCGTAACTCCAGAGCGATCGCAATATCAGCACTCGGTTACTTTTAGTATAAGGGGAAACCTCACCCCAGGAAGCAATAAATTCTAGTAACAATGGTTGCTGTAGCAATCTTAAATCGGGTATACCTGATTTACGTACCCAATCAAGCAATTTTTGACCAAATTGATAGTATTTTCGTTTAGTTTGTTCGCGGTTTTGACTACCCGCCCAAGCCAAAATTAACTCCTCATCATTACCCACCGCAGGCGTGCGGTAATAATATTGCCGAATTACCTCCGACACCAACTCCGGCGTAACTTGAGGATTAGTGTTTTTAATTACACTTGGTTGGGGAGTAGTAGACAGAATTTCGACCTGCGCCACCTCAATATTAGTAACATCCATCTGGTCTTTAGGGTTACGCGACCATAAACATATAGCTTCCTGGAAGTGTCGTTTCAGGAAGCTTTTATATTCTACGACAGCGCCGTGAATATACTGTCGGCACTCTTCATCAATAATTCCAACAGCCTGCACAACGTAGCAAGCTAAAGTGCGGGGTGAAAGCCCAAAACACGGCGGACGATTCCCGAACGGGTTTGTGCTTGAATCACCAATCCCTGATATGTTGATAGCATTGCTATCTACTTGATATCGATAGCTGTTGCTATCAATTGCGATATCACTATGCCTGACGAGAACAAACCCAGCGAGATGATCCGTGTACCCACTCCCCTGATTCCAGCAGTTAGGGAGTTATCCCGGCTGCACCGACAAGGACGAACAAGCGAGTTGCTTCACTCTTTGGATGAATTAATACTGGCGTTGGACAGTAACAGTAGAAGCGCCAACTCTATGAATCAAACGATATTAGCTATTTGCTCACGACTTGATAACCTAGAGTTACAGTTGTCAGGCGAATCTAATAGCAAAGAAACACCCTCAATCCATAATCTCGCCGATTTAGAACAAAAAATTGAGGAGATGACAGCCCGGATGGCACAATTCGCCGAGGCGATTATTAAAATTCAAAATCATCTCAACAATCAACCGAGGCGGCAGAATAAATCGTACTACAACAATTCATATTATCAAGGGCAAACTCCTCGAATCCAACCGCTAACGGAAGAAAGTTTAGCTTCAAGACTTGGTGTAAGTGTAGAAACTGTACGCAAGGAGCGAAATAACCTACAACCACCGCTTTTTGTGGCATGGTGCAAGCGCAAGGATGCATCAGGTATAGGGTGGGAGTTTAATCAGGATACGGGACTGTATCATCCGGTAAGTTAAACGCTCTTTGAACAACTTTATCTTAATAAAGTGGGAGAAAAAGACTACACCATAATTCCCTTTCTTATCTTTGTAAACTCATCTCCAAACAGGATGCAAATAAAGGGATGTATGTTTGACATAGATATTAGTATTTCTGTTGATTTTGGTTATGAATAATGTGTAAATTTTCGGATTATTTAATTGTATTAATTTTCGCTTTTTTAGTTAATAAATTATGCATTATTAATTAATGGATGTATTTATTTGATATTGGGGGGCATGGGTGTATCAGTTATCTGATGAGGAGATTTATCAAGAAGTCGGTAAGATAGTTGCAAGTTTTGACATTCTTGAATGTTACGAGTGCGCTAATGCTGTAATGGAATGGTTGGTGGAAAATGGCATTAAGGGGAAGATTCTCAGACTGAAAACTAAATACCGGGATGAAGATTATATTCTCAGTGACAGACTACTGCGTCAGGGAATAGATGATTCGATTACAATTAATGGTAAGCATTACGGTGTGTTTGTTAGAGGCAAAGTCTTTGATAATCTCTCATCTGAGGGAATGTTTAGAGAGGATTGGATAAAAGATTTCCACTGTCCAAGCGAAAAATTTGAAATTAAAGAGTTTGATTTTTCATAAAATCAAGCTTTTTCATAAATAAATAGGAGATAAATATGAGCGGCGGATTGTTTGAGATTTTAGATAAAATTAAAGCGAGACCTGGGATGTATATCGGTACGGCTTCTATAAGTGACTTATTTATGTTTTTAGTTGGTTATAAAACTGCCAGAAGAGAATTGAGTATTGAATTAACTCAATCAGAAGCTGAATTTTATGAGGAGTTTCATAATTTCGTAGAAAGAAAATATAAACTGCATACCTCAAATTCTTGGGCTAAGATAATTATGCTCTACTGTCACGACGATAAAGCAGGGTTTGAGAAGTTCTTTCAACTGCTCTCTGAGTTTAAAAAACGGGACAAGAGTTTAGATGGAGATGATTTTGATCAAATGGCAAGACAAGAAAGTAAAAAAGAAAATGTTGAAATTATTACTCACGGTTAGTCTTAACTTACTTTCTGTCAAGTGATTTAGTTAACATAAGTAACATGAACACTTGTACCGCTGCTTGCCATTGCGCTAACCCTGCCTGCTCCGGAGTGCTACCACACCGCAATGGAAGTACGAAATTCGACAAGTAATTGCTTTTCTATGACTAGCACCAATTCAGAAATTGTTGAGCAGCTAAAACGTGCATCCGATGGTTTACTGTTCATGAGTGAGTCGGAATATCCATTTGAGGTTTTTCTTTGGGAAGGTATTTCACCTGCAACACCTGAAAAAGTTGTACAACAGACACATCATTCACAAGATACACCCGTTGAAATCGTGGGGGTTGACGACTTTTTCAAAGTAGCTACGACTCCTGAAGATTGGCACGGCGAAGAGGAGAAAGCAAGCGTCAACAAATTTCAAGCTCTTGTGCAAACACTTAAAGAAAACCTGAGCAATTTGCAGGTGTATCGCCTTGGACACAAAGAGGTTGATGTTTATATTGTGTGCATACTGATTTTTGACCATAAGGTAATTATCAGGCGTAAGCTTTGTTGGAGTTGCGCTGCTGGGATTTCCCAGGAGTAAATGCACGCTTATTGATGGGGAAAGTTCGGTGTTAGGTGGCACTTGGGATTGCGCTGGCGAACACCCAATCACAAGCGCAACCAAAGCCGCTACACCCCAAAAACGACGGTTTGGCATAAATTTCTGGACTTTTAAAGATTTATTTCACTTCAGCATTTCCGATTGTATTTTCAGACTGCCACTTAGTTTTGCCTTACTGCAAGACTTACAGTCGTTGATGGGTGGCTGCCGAGATACCTGCAATTTGAAAAATGGACTAGGTATCGTGACCCAGGCTCGCTTTGTTGGCGATTTAATGAAGATGATCGGTTATGATTGACAGCAAATTAATAAGTTACGAAGAATACTTGTTCAGTAATTCCTGTGCCATATTTCGATGTCGCTCAACTAGCTCAGGAGGAGCGATAAACTGCACATTGCCCATGAATCGACAAGCCCAATAACAAAACTCCGAAAGCGAACGCCTCGGCAAATCCACACTGTATTCTAAATACTCTGGATTGCCATCTTTTGCATTTTTTTCTAATGAAATTTCTTGCTTTAAATGGCGCTTCTCGCCTTCTTGAATAAAAGCCATCGCTTCTCCAAAAAATCGAACAATCACCTTTACAAAAGGTAATTTACCTTGTCGCTCTAGCTGCTGTTCGAGGCTTGTTCCTAGATAATGTCCCCATCCGGCTTTCAGGAGTTTATGTCCTATCTGCAAACTTTTCCACTGCTTTTCTTTTCCTCGACCTGAAGCATCTATTAGCTTGAATTCATCGCTAAATCTATCTAGTCTGGACATTGCCAAATGACCAGTTTGGTAATCTTCATGAAGGAGATACCATGCAATTTCTGAATAAACAAGTTGTAGAGGATAAACTGTTATGAAATGCTTATTATTGCTGTGATAGGGGTTGCGGCAACGATATATTTCAATCACTTGACCTTTAATAATTGCTGTTTCTAATTCCTCAAGTAACTCAAATAATGTGCCTCTGTATTTGCTTTGAGACATCATTTCTTCCGGGTTTGTATAGACAATTGGGCGGTCAATATAAGTTCGTACTGGGTAAAATAGTTTCTCTCCTAGTCCCAATCCCCGTAGCCGTTTCTCTAAAACTTGATAAATTTGGCTGATTTGTGGGTCTTGTTGATACTTTGCTTGAGAAAACAGCGCATTTAAGACGACTTGTAGCTCCTCTCGATTCAATGCACCACAACCCAAGTAGTATCCCTGTCGATAAGTATGTTGGTCAAGGATGGAGTAGCGACGTAGGGTCTTAATATCCTTGCGAATAGTGTGTTCTGAATAGAAGGGTATGTTGATGCCAACTTCTTTTGCAACGTCTTGAAGACAAACCAAAACTTCTTGCAACGCATTGTGATGTTTTCCAGAGTGGTCTTCTGGTGAGTCAAAGTACCCTACGCCGGGATATTTAACCAAGGTGGCAATTAGCAACATCAGCCGTTCAAAGGCTTGGGTGTCGGAATACGAATGTATCGTGCCTGTACTGCTCATATAACTGCTGTCAAATATTAGAAAGTATTCTTTCTAAACAACTTAAGAGGCTTGAAAGCTATATACCGTCTAATTTTGCAAAATTTTTACTTTTCAGTTAAAAATATCGTGAATTTTTAGCAGCCAGCATAATTGAGGGTCTAATATGTTACAAATTCACACATCAAATTGAACATATGCAGCAGTGTCCTGCCTGTCACCACAAGCTCCCCACTCGTGAAGACCTCTTCTACTGTCCGAAGTGTCGGATACAACTACACTGCAAGAACAAGGATTGCAAAGCGCCATTGGAAATCGATGCAAATGGTTGTGTTGTATGTGGTACGCCGATTAGTGAAGCTGGCATCACTACAAATACCAGCCCCCAAACTCACCATATCAATGGCGTCGGTAATGCTCCCATCAACACCATAGAGTTTGTTGAAGCTAGTAAAAGCTATTCACGCTCGTTTAAGGCTGCACTAACAAATGAGGTAGGAACTAGCATAGGTAGTGCTTTAATAACAGCAATTGGAGAAGGTACCTTAATCGTAAGTTCTGGAAACGATCGCGCTAAACGGCAAAATATTCACCCAGTCGAAACACAGCAACTCCCTTTGTTTGAATTGAATCAGAGTCATGATGAGGCTCTAGTTGATGTCTCAAGTCAACATACTCTCGCTTCGGCTGAATTCAGAGCGGATGCAGAAAAATTACGGCAAATCTTTCGTTATAACGGCGAACAATTACGTCTGATGGAAACTCGACTAAAAGCTAATGGTAAGTTAGACGCTGCACGCCGCCTGACTTACCTCTTTTTGTATGCACATGAACTGGAGGGACGATCTGAGATTCCACGGCTAGTCCTCAATGAAGAACTAAAGAAAGCTGGAGTGCACAATCCCCATGCAGTTTCCTGGATTAGCAACAGTTCCGACCTATTCCGTGAAGACGACAAAGTTGGACTGCAAAAATCAGGTCGAGAGGAGGCTCAGAAAATCCTTATGGAAGTCCTTGATTCCAACATCCCGAATAAATGGACTTTAAACACAGGTGGAGGGACACGAGGATCAAAATCCAACACTAAAGGAGATGAAAATACAGATGATTCTCCCAAAAATGGTAGTCGGCAAAATAATAAGTTCTCTAAGACTGTAGAGGCATGGGTTACGGCATGGAAGACTCTACCTCCTTCTATTGATGGATTTTCTGCTATCAAAGACCGCTCAATCTCAGACAAAGGAATTTTTGCTTTGTGGGCAGTGGGGAAGGTGACCTGCGATCCTGAGCAGGTGGTCTCCAGCTATATGCTCAAGCAATTTTTGTACCTTGCATTTGGTGTCAAAGTGTATGAGAGTAATCTTGAGCGGAGCCTGCAAGATATCGCCGGAAAAGGATCTGTAATAAAAGTTCAACGTGGGTTCAAACTGCTGCCAGCTGGTATCAGTGAAGCTGAAAAAATGGCAGACAGCTGGTATCAGTGAAGCTGAAAACCACAACTTAAATTCACATCTCTGAGTTTATGTAAGTTTAATTTAATACTCATTAAGTAATTTGTAGACTTTTAGGAGATTGAGTTGCCATGCAATTGCATGACATTGTAAATCATATAGAAGACTTCGCCGCTTGGTCACACGTTCAGAAAATTCGATTCTTTGCTTGGTATTTGCATTTGTATCGTAACCAGGAGCGTTTTAAGCAAGCCGATATTAGAGCTTGCTATGAAGAGCTTTATCTGGAGAAGCCGTCCAATGTCAGCCCCTATCTCGCCCAGTTACGGGAGCGAAAGCCTAAAGAAGTTGTTCAGGATAAGCGAGGTTATTATCTAGTTCGACAAGTTAGAGAAAAATTGGATCAAGAGTATGGTCAACGTCAAACATCTATTCAAGTTGACCAACTCCTTACGGAGTTACCAGATAAAGTATCTGATTTAGCAGAGCAGGTTTTTTTGCAAGAGGCGATCGCCTGTTTTCGCTGTGGTGCTTTTCGTGCAGCAATTGTTATGTCCTGGAATTTAGCTTTTGATCATCTGTGTAAATATGTGATGAAATCGCATCTTGTTGCATTCAATACGCAACTTTCAATCAAATCTCCAAAGCCTCGTGTTACAACAATAATCACAAAAGATGACTTCAGCGAATTGAAGGAATCTGAAGTGATTGAGGTTTGTAAATCTGCCAGAATAATTTCAGGCAACCTTCACAAAATCTTACGGGAGAAATTAAATCGCCGTAATATGGCTGCTCATCCCTCAAATGTAGTTATCTCAAGGCTTCAAGCTGAGGATTTTATAAATGATTTAGTTAGTAATGTAGTGATCAAGTTAGTTTAGTAATTATTTATCCTTCTTGTTGATTTAACCAAGTTTCTAAATCAGCAACACTAGAAAAGTCTAGTAATGCTTCTCCTAGATTCTCTAATTTTTCAATCGATAATCCTTGAACTCGCTCGATTAATGATGCATTAATTTCCCCAATACGGCGATTGAGTAAGCGTAGAACTAGACGTTGTTCTCCTTGTTTATTTCCGAACTGTATAGCTTGTTCTCTGTCTCTTTGATAAAGTGGTTCTAATCGCATAATTAACTCCCTATCATCTGCTTCTAATTCTTGATTTACTCTCAAGTTTTCGCGCAAGTTGTAAACTAATTCGAGTGTTGCTTTCTGGTATGGATGATTTAATGGTAACGCTTGCAACTCAACAATGGCTTGTGACTGCACACTTCCTCTACCCAAAAGCCTTAACCACAAAGTCTCCGGTGTTTGCGGTAGTTGGTGTATCGCCACAATTGCTGTCCGCAAGGCATCTGGCAGAAAATGTACTCCCGATAACCAACCTTCTTTTTGAATAGTTCTAAAGCTAGACAATCTAGTTTCAGATACGGTAGGTGTAAGAACCCACAACTTGGGAATTTCTGAGTCCTGAAGTTTGGTTTTATTTGCTTTAGCTTCTCGTCGCACGAGAGCCTTTACTTCTAATAATTTTAGAATACAGTCGCATATTTCATCGGTAGAAGCTGGATTGCGAAATGGTTCTATTATTGCAGGATGTTCAGCAAATCTTCCTAGCAAACCCAGTACTTGTAAATTAGAGTTTTGCTGTTTAGAAGGAGTAAACAAAACATCTATTTCTTTAATCTCTCCTGAAACTTTTTCCGATGGCTTGACTTCTCCGTAATTTTTTAGTAATTCTTCCAGATAATCCTTGGCAAATTTGTCATGTATAAAGCGCGTCATTCAATTTTAATATTGGAGATTTTTTTATCACAATTAATAATTTTATTATATATGTGCTGCAATTAAATAACTAAATTATCAATTAATTTATCCATTGCTGCTAATTAAAATTGAATTGATGGTGGAGATATAGGTCAAATATTTATTGTTGGATTATCTACTACTTATAAGTTGGATTTGTGTTGGTGCTTGAGTGAAGTTTTGGATTGGTATTGGATACTGTAATCTCGATATGTCAATACTTTTGGGTATGTAGGTTGGTTTTGGATGTGTTGGGTAAGAGTGCATATATTCCCCAAAAAGTGCAATTTATCCAACCCAACCAACAGTCCAACCTAATCGACTAATCTGTAACTATCTTCACCTGTAGAAATGACTTTCTCTTTTTGTACAAGTAGGTTGAGTTCGTCGCGGATTTGTGCTTCCGATACGCCCTTGAATTTACTACCTGCATTCTGTTTAATTTGACGTGGAGTCTTTGCACCTTTACCCTTGAGATAATCAACCAGTTTGGTTTGAATCTCGGTTAGTTTGATGTCTGGGCTTGCTTGATTGTCATCACTAGCATTTTCATCAACACGATGATTGGTTGTTTGATTAAGCGGACTATTTATACTAGTCGTGGGTACATCAATATCGAATTCCAGCCTGAGTAGATTATCAAGATATTCCGGACTAACTGTATCAAGTTGAATGGCTGGTTTTATTCCTGGTTTATAACTGGTGATATCTGGTAGAATATCTAGCTGCATCGGGTCAACTGAGATAAATATTAGCGGTTGTCCTAGTTGCTTGGATTGTGATTTTAGCTCGGTAAATCTTTCTTTTAATGAGGAACGCTTTTCTGCATCTTCTACAATCTTGGCATTAGTTATTAGGTTGTACAGCACGCCATAGCTATCGTTAACTGTGCCGTCTGCTTCAACGTTATAATTGCCCTGAGCGATGATGTAGAGGTTTTTTCTAATATTACTGTCACCTATACCCAAGGCAGCTAAATTAAACGATTGAGTGTCGATAATCAGGCAAACATTTAGTTCTCTACCGACTGTAATAATGGTGCTGATTTTCTTGAGGTAGGGCTGAAACCATGCTTCGTCCTTGCAAGTTTCGTAGATTGAATGCCAATCAGCTAGGATTAACCTGACTGGTTGATGATCAAATTCATGGCGGCGGTGTTCCGGTACTCGACGGCGTTGGTCGTAGCTGTTGTAAACTTGGTCAATGGCAGCCATCGCCAGTTGTGGTTCTAGGGGGTCAAATAAAAGTACCCGTCCTTTTTTGTCTAGCCCACAAAAACTGTCATTCTTTTGAGCGATCGCCCAGACATCAGCCTGGGGAAACCGTTTACTGAATCTGTTGAGCATATAGCTTTCAGTCACCGATTTACCAGCACCAGTGCCACCGACAATTAGGGTTGAGCGCTTTGCACCCAAGATGCGATTTAAGGGTTCTAGGGTAGGGCTTGCATCATTCCTAGAAGTCTGATTTTGGGTTGTTTCAGAAATTTCACCCCCTGTATTTTCACTTTCTAAGCGTGCTTCTTTATCCCCCGAACCTTCTACTTTGTCGCTGGGGTCAACGGTTCCTTGTAAAGTTTGGCTTCCTTGCAGGTATGGGGTTTTCTGAGACTTGAGAAAGTTGATGTACTCCTGCTTCTGTTGCTCACTCATCCCAGCAGTTTCTGCTTCAAACACCGCGTCGTTAGCTGACATCTGGGTGATTTTGATTTCGGTTTCGCCCAAGATTTCAGCTTTTTGGATGTCTACCGTGTGGTCGTTGGCTATCAGTTCTAGGTCAGCCTGCAATTCCACCTGCTTGACTGCGACAGAGCGATAATCATCTAGTAATTCTGACTGTGCCTTGAGTTCAGCCCGTGCATAGTCCCGTTTCTCTGCTACAGTCTGGAAATTGGCTAGCTGGCGTTCTGTGTCTTGCAAGTGCCTGAGCATCCACCCCGCAGTGGCAAACCCAACGAATGCACCCAATGCCCACAGGGGTTTGTGGGGGTTAGTAGCTTTGACCAAACCCTTGGGTGAAATACCCTCATTGGGTACAACAACCGTGGGCATCCCGTCTTTCTGCCACTGCTGCCAATGCCATAAGGTCATGCGGTAGGGTCGTTTGTTATTATCGACACACCGTAGTCCTTGGTGGGGAGTGCGAATGCAAAAGTAAATGCGATCGCTCGCTTCCAGAGTCCACGAAGCCGCGGCACAGGTTACGCCGATGGTGAGAGAAACCCCAATGGCTGCAATCTTCCTATCAAAAGGCAGTTGTCCAAACCACTGCATGAAACTGGACTGCTGCTGACGAGCTAATTGCTCGTGTTGGGGGGTCAAGTAGCTCATCTTCTCCCCCTACTACCACTGGTAATGTAAACAACCAAAACAGCGATAACTACTGCAATCCCTACTCCCGTTGTCCAATTTGATTTGTTGGTAGGTGGTGCATACATCTGTTGGATTTCGCTTTGTGCCACAGATTTAGATTTACTTGCTTCCCACCATTCGCCCACAGGTTCTGATAGGGAACACAGCAGAGCAAGGGAGGCACTACAGCCCGTCATTATATTGGTTACTTGTCTCCCCTTCTCCCCTACTGCCGTTGCGGTGAAGTACAAATGTGCTACACCCAACGCCAAAAGCAGACCAACTGGGTGGACTTGGAGCAGGTGGAAGGTAAAAATCACGGCGGAGTTGAGGGATGCTCCAGCCACAATCTCGCATAGATTACCTGCTCGTCGAAATGTCCGTTGTCGGTTGTTTTCTGGTACGGGTGGGGGTTGTGTGTTGGTTTGTTGGGATTTCTGTTGTTGTGGTTGTACCAGCCCCATATACTCAAAAGGGCTGGTGTTAGTCGGTTTATCTTCAGGCTGACGTGCCAACACGACTAATTCCTCCCCTTAGCGCTTACCTAAGCCATCCCAGAAGTTCGTCCACCAATTTCCAAAACCGCGAACTGTGCCACTTGCTGATACGGAACTAGCTGGAGCGCCGCTGGAAGCAACTGATACTGGTATCGTTTCCGGTTGCTCTTGGTGGGGGTTCAGCGCCCTGGAGCCGTATCGGGCACGGGCAAGTAATTCCTGCCTTCTAGCCCTCAACCCCTCCTGGATGGTTTGACGTTGTTCGCTTACTTGGTGGCGACTTTCGATGGAGGAAATCTTGTTTTCATGCCGCCACAGTTCAGCCTGCAAGTCTTGGTGTAGTTGCGTGGCTATCTCGGTTAGTGCATTCTTCCGCTTTTGCTCAATCCGCAGCAAGTCAGCCCTATCCTGGGCATCAACCTTCTGCATCTCAGTATCAAATTCGGCGTTTATTTTCCTGATTTTGGCGATCGCGTTCGCAACCTTCGAGCCGAACTGTTTCCTTAGTTCCGTCCATGTCACCTGACCATCTGCCAGCTTCTGCATCGCCTCCAAATACTTTGAGGCGTTTTCCAGAAAGGGGTCGAGGTACTGCGCGAGTTGGTCGGCATTTTGCGCCATGTCAGCAAACTGCTCTAGCTTGCTGACATCGGAGAGATAAGCCAGAATATCAGCGTCTACACCACCCCAGGCGAGGGATTTTTCGTCGATGTGGGAGCTGTGCCCCATTGCTGGGTTCTTGATTCCAAAATCCATAAGTCCTCCTAGAAATTGCCCCAGGTCAACACCTGGGACGTTGCTTAATGACTATTAATGTCTAGTCAAAATCTTTCTGGTATTGCCCCAACGGATTTGGGCAGTCAGCGCTTCGATTAGCCCTTCTACCTCGTCTTCAGCAATGCCCTCAAGAATGGCGATCGCTTCACGGATATTGCTCTGACATTTTTCTGAGTAACCCTGCAATGTTTCATGAGCAGCGTGTTCCAGGGTGTACTTTCCTAATTCAGCAACTTCGATGTGAAACAGGTAGTAAGTCAGTGTAGCTCTCAAGGCAAGTTTCTCAGTATGGTCTAAGGAGTCTAATTGTGACCCGAAGCGTTCAACAAGGCGGTCAATTTGGTCAGTCTGGGTGAAATAAGTTACTGGTTTTGTCATGATGGTTAATGTCCTAAATCTCATTACTGGGATTTATGAAGGCAGGAGGAGTGACACCTGAGATTCGCAGTCCGTAGTGTCACTCTCCTTTAAATGCTTTGGCTGCACATTCCATGCACTGGCTGACTGCCATCTTTGCGTCACCCAAGGTTACATCCACGGAAGGAATATAGTCATCGACAATGGCTTTAAACTCTACACTGGCGATGATTTCGCCCAACCACTGCTCGATTTGGTTGAGTTTGGCGATTTGGTCTATTGTCATGCTGCCTCCTCGTATAAATCGCCCAAGTCTGCGTCAAACTCAAAGTTGTCTGGTTCTGGAACAGATGCTTTAAGTGTTGGAGCATCCGTCGCCTGTTGGTTCAATCCAACAACTCTGCCGCCAGGAACCCAACTCATCAGCCAACTAAACAGTTTGGTGAATGGTATCTGTTTCGCCATCGACTGCGCCAACTTGTGTTCGTAAATAATGGCGTTTGTCAGTGTGGTTAACTCAGCACTGGTAACTAAAGATGCTGGTTTGTCTAACACCCTCTGTGCATGTGACTTGAGATATTCCTCAATGTGTGGCTCTAGGCGCACTCGCTTGTTCTCAGCCATAATTATTTCCCTCGCTGCATTCTTCCAAATGCCATGCGTTGCAATCCAACTGCATTGGCCCAACATCCTTCTGGTACTGGAGTAATACCTTCTCGTTGCAGCATGGAGGCTATTCCTGGCATCTCGACACCACCGCCCCAAGCGACAAAGCTTTGAGCTGCATCTCGCCACTCCTCAACTTCCTTAAAGGCTAGGCGCAGGCGATCTGCTAACCAAGGTTTGAGATGACGGGCATAAATGTGACGGAAGTTAAAATTGCGAGTGCCATACTGGAATAGATGCGATTCAATACCCTGGCGAATAATTTCAATGCTGCCAGCTTTGCCAGTGCCTAAGAATTGAACCAATTCTGGATCTGCGGCTATTGCATCCAACAAGTCGATACAACCACCGACTTCCAACACTTGGCGGTGGATGATGCTGCCGCCTGGGGCAAAAACTGTGGGGATAACTGTGGATGTACCAAAATCTACTGCGATGGCATGGGCGCTGCGGTCAATTAATGGTTCAGGTTTAGCAGAAACGCAGTAGGAGTAGGAGCCAGCACCTTCGGGGACAACCAAACTCACGTTCAAATTGACCTGTGACACTGGCGTATTTTTGCCGTTGAAACTGACTGTGTGACTACCACTGGTTTTGTCAGTTAACAAATTTTTGAAAATCTTCACATTATGTATAGATAGCACTAAATGCAGGTTCCACTCTTGACGGTAGGGCAGGGTAGCCAACGCCCCAAGTAACGTGTGCAAGCCGTATTCAGCTTTTAGTGCTGGGTCGTCGCTGAGTTTGATGTGGGTTGTTGGGGCTTTCCAGGCTGCGAGTGTACCAGTGAGGAATTCCCGCCCAACTAAATCCAACCTGTCGCCTGAGTGGTAGAAGAAGTGTCCACCTTCATTCGAGGTCAGGATATCGTGCAATTCTTCCTTTATTTCCAAGACTTTTGAGGGAGTACGGACTCTTGTTTGGTTCAGTCCATTGCCTAAGCAAAGCTTTTTTAGCCCAGCCCCAGAATCGTCTCCTACAGCTATTGCTGGGGTAGTTTGGGGTGTTTCAGCCTCTTTTAGCTGAGTAGCAATCATTATTAAGTTCCTCCAGATATTAGAGTTTCAGGCGCTCAATCCTTTGTCAGAGTTGATTGAGGCGATTTTTTTGACAATAAAACTCTGCCACCCAAATTCAACGGCAAATTGGCTTGCAGTCAGGTTTTTGGGCGTTTTTAGTCTATGGTGGTAGTATAACACTACTACTCGTAAACGCGTAACTGAGTAAACTGGAAAAAGCAAAACAGTAATATACGAGGATAAGCGTATATGAGACTTGAGGAACTAATGGCGAAACTACCGCCAGACATGACGGAACTGAGCAGCTATATCGACAAGGATTTGAAGCTGAGATTTAAGCTGGCTTGCACAGCAAAACAAAAAACTATGAGCGAAGTGATAACTGACCTTATAGAAGAATGGCTAGAAGAAAACGAAAACCCCTCGCCCGTCAAGAAAGAAAAGGGGGAAGCATGAACACTCATCTGTATCGACCCGCTGACACTTGACACTGCCCGTCACAAAGTTTGTCAGCGATCGCAGATACCCTTCCGCCCCTGTTGTTTACTTTGTGATGCAACATAAGCGCGGAACCCGCATTAGTTGGTCAGTCTTAGAGATTATGTTAGACCAAGATAATAAGGATTATTTCAAACTTAAAATAATCCGTCTGTTAGAAGAGTTTCTCTTAGAAAGAATTACCAAACTAGACCCAGATATAAGAGGAGAACAAAATATAAATAATGTACCTCTTGGAGTTGAGACAGTATTTTTAGAAAAGTATTTTAAAATTCCTGACGAATTCTGGGATTTGAAATATGAATGGCTACAGCAGGCTCACGAATTAGCTCAGAATGAGAAAGAATTGCAGAAATTTTTAAATTCAGAACTTAACCCATATCTGGATTTATTCAAAGACATAGAAATTGATAAAACCCTACTTGCATCTAGAAAAACTCCCTCAAGATGCAAGCCAGGTTCTAGTAATGGCGATACTGTATTCGTTATCGAAGATTCCCTAACTCAGCTATGTGCGCTCCGAGTTGCTGCTGAGTTAATACAAAAAATGGAATTGCATAAGCTCAGTTTGTCAACTCTAGAAAATCTATTAGGAGAGCCAACATTAGGAGAGCCAGCCACTGAACCCAAACTACCTGAAATTACAGGCTTACCCACTCCAGCACCTCTGAGGGCTGGTGTTGAGTCTCACTATCGTCCCGATAAATGGAAAAGAAATGCCAATAACTACGGTGTTTTTGAAGCGGCTTCTAAGACTAACCCCAACAATCGGGTAGAAGTCTTCATAGGCGGGGAAAAGGATGGTGATATTTTGGCATGGGAAGCAGCCCTTCAAGTTATCGATTTAATGGGAATTGACGCCGCAAAACTTCAGTTAGTTTTTGCTTCCCATCTTTTTAATCAACATAACCCTTTTCAATCCAATTTCAGTTTAAAAGGTACAGAAGTCATTAAGCAAATAGGTTGGGATAAAAAACATCGTTTAACTGTATCTGAAAAACTCGCTGGAATTGCTAGCATTGCCTTTCATCTGGGACGAATGTTGATGGAATGTACCTGGGTTGAAGGCAAGCCGAAGGGCAATAAAGTTGATGTTAGTGTTAGTGTTTCTCCACTATGGGTAATCGAGGTAGATGCCAGAGGACAGAAGAATATATTTACAGGAAAGGTGGATGCTCCTTTGGAAGTTTACATCAATGTTAGTCCTGGTCCTTGGGCTGAGAAATGGCTAAATAGGATGGGAATAAAAGCTGGAATTGCGCTGCATCAATTTGGCTGGCTAGCCACAGAAATCTTGAAAATCGACCCCTACCATGAAGAACTGGCACTGAAACTGGCAATTCACCTCACAATGGTTAGCCGCATCAAAATGTGGGATAAAAACCAGTACGAACACAAAGTTGGCAGCCTGTTAGAAGCCGTAGAGCTTGAGTCCCGAATTAATGCAGCGCGTCAAGGTTTTCGGGAAGCCTACAACCTGAAGCAACGATGGGATAACTCTCTGACTTTATTAATGAGTATGGACTGGCGAGTTATCTTTGACGATTCCACCTACCCAGAATGGTTGAGACCCAATAGCCAAGCGTCCAAACCTTCTGATTGGAGAAAAGAGAAAATTATTGACCGACTGTGGAAAGCCAAGTTGACGATTAAGCCGCCTGACCCTATCCCAGCGCTGCTAGCTGCCAAGACTGAACCATTACAACTGAAGCCAGTCACACGCACCAAGTCAGAAGCTATCTTAACAGGGGCTGATATCCGGAAGCAAAGAGAAGCCAAAGGAGTAAGCCAAACAGCCCTGGCTGAGTGGGCGGGTAAAACCAAAGCTTGGCTGTGCATGGTGGAGAAGGGCAAACGAAAACTAGACCCGAAAGAAGCAAAAGAGCTTTGGGCGGGTATTGACTTTTTGGCGAATAAGTCAGACCAACCGTGATTTTACCTTCCCCAAGATAATTTGGAATTTGCGATGGTAAAACCCTAGCTCCAAGAGGGTTTCAGGATTTTCAATCAAGCAAGTTACACCCCACAAGGGTGTTAACACCTTATGGGGTAAATAGTTAACAGTTTTGTTAACCAAAAAAAGTTGCTAAAAAAGGCTTCTAAAGTTTGCAGGGCAATACTTTCAGCAGTTAACAAAAAATGCCCCATCGGGCGATAAAAACGCCCCATCGGGCGATAAAAACGCCCCATCGGGCGAGATGCTTTTTCTGAAACCCTTATTTAGCAATGGTTTCAGCCATAGTTAACAGCTAGATAAGTATTGATCAGTTTTGATGGGAGCGCCAAGTGCCTGTTACAGAAGATGCTTTATTCGTGATTATTCCTATACCGGAATAGCCACCGTGAAGATTTCTATACAAATTTCAAGCGTATCTAACGTCTCAAGTCAATCGCTTTCCCCTTCACCTTTCTCTCTTTTGTGTCCCATTCCCGGACTATTGAGGTGTAATAGTGGCAGAAGGGGTGATGCTTCATGAACGACAACACCCCCAACCTTTACCCGAATAACCTCACACCTGCCGAGTACCACGAACTTGCCGCTAAGAGCGCCATCCACCCCGCGCTGATTGATCGCAATTTCATCCACATCGTAGGAGAAGTAGTTTTCTCTTACCTGTTCATCTCCAACGCCATCCCCCGTAAAAATGCTGGTCGAGTCACGGATGGCTTCTTAAAGCAGTACCAGCACGCCACTTCCGGGGGATTATGGATTAGCGGACTTGACCCCCTTAATAATTGGCAACCGATGGAATGGGGGCGATTTAAGCCTTCCCTACCCCGGATTGATTCAGAAAAAGGCAAACTTGTCAAGTACGAATCACCACCCAAAACGCCCAACCGTGTCACCTATTTCGATATTCCCGACTGCATTTGGGATTTAGTAGCGCAACGGTACAATATCAAGCGGTATCATTCCCCCCTAGCGCTGCGCTTGCAAGATAGGCTTAATCCGCGCTTATTTTGGGAGTGGGTGCAGCGACACCCAGAAATCCCAATAATCCTGTGTGAAGGCGAAAAGAAAGCCGCTAGCTTGTTAAGTCTGGGATTTGTGGCGATCGCCCTCCCCGGTATCTGGAACGGACGGGTTGGGAAAAAAGATTTTGACGAACGCCTGCACCCCGATTTAATGCCGCTAGCACAAAAGGGGCGCAAGTTTATCATCCTCTTCGACCACGAAACAAAACTTAAAACTCGTTGGTCAGTCTTACTCGCCACCGTGCGTACTGGCAAGACAATTGAGGCCGTTGGTTGTCACTGTGAGGTAGCATTGCTACCAGGGCCAGAAAAAGGCGTAGATGATTTTGTTGTTGCCCGTGGCGAAAAAGCCGACGAGTTACTGAGTGCGATCGTCGATGATGCCAAAAGCCTTAAAGATTACCAGCGCTCGTACTTCCAAAAACACCGGGGACTAAGCAGCAGATACAAACCACATATTACAGTAAATGTCAAGTATCTAACTCAAGCCCTTTGGGTCCAGGGTGTAGGGGAAGATGAGGTGGGGTTCTCCTTCATGAGCCATTCCCCCACAGTCGCAAAGTCCCTAAACCCAAAGGGGAGTTCAAGCCCCCACAGCCCCATAGCCATCACTCACATTGGAGAGTCTAAGCCTCATAGCCCCATAACCACCACTCACATTGGAGAGTCTAAGCTCCCACAGCCCCATAGCCATCACTCCAAGAGTTTCTTACTACCCCAGTCTGGACTGGTTGTCTTGTGGAGTGACATGGGCACGGGTAAAACCGAACTCATGCGACAGTGGCGCGTTGCATATCCTGACAAGCGGTTCCTCAACAACGGACATCGGGTTAATTTACTGAAAAACCTCGCAGAACGTCTCAACACCGAGATGTATTCGGATTTGGGTTATACAGGTTTAGCCAAAGCTACTGCCCTCAGCATCACCATCGACAGCTTGCACAAACTTAACACTCAAGCCCTTACCTATGGCTGCGTGTTTATCGATGAAGCTTGTCAGTACCTCACCCACCTACTGCACAGCAAAACCTGCAAAGAATACCGGGCACAAATTTTAGAAGTACTGGAATACATAGTGTATAATGCCCCCTTGGTAGTCATCGCCGACGCGCACATGGACGACGTGACAGTGGATTTCTTCCGAGCAATGCGTCCTGTGGGCGAAAAGCCTTTTATTATCAAAAACGAGTGGAAAAATGGCGATCGCCCAATTTACTGGTACGAAGGTAATAACTCCAGCGCCCTAGTCGCCCAAATTTCCGCAGCGCTGATGACGGGGCAGAAGATCATGGTGGCTTCCGACTCCAAGAGATTTATTAAAAAATTAGAGCATTCCCTAAATGCACGGTCCGTAAAGATTAAGGAGCCTAGGGGAAGTACCGATGAGCCACAGCCCACCTCAGAATCTCCCCTCCGCATCTGGGCGATTCACTCCGAAAACTCCGGTAGTGAAGAAAATGTCGCCTTCATCAAAGATATAACTAACGCTGTAAAGGGTCTAGATGCCCTTTTAACGTCCCCTAGCCTGGGAACTGGCGTTGATATACCTAATTATCATTTTGATGCCGTTTATGGCGTTTTTCACGGGGTATCGCAAACGGCGACGGAATGCGCCCAACAACTCTGGCGCTATCGCCCAAAAGTACCAATTCACGTTTGGGTGACACCGCGACCGCCTTTTGGTTATCTGGACACCAATGCCAGTAAAATCAAAGAACGGTTACTGCAAACCAATGAAATGACCGCTTTCTTACTGCGGATTGACCGCGAAACGGGACGGCGGGGGGCTGAGAAAGATTGGGCGCTTGATGCTTATTGCCAAATTCAAGCTAACCGTCACCAATCTATTAACAATTTGCGGGCTGATTTACGCAATTTGTTGACAGAGATGGGTAATATTATTATCCCAACGGGTGCGGATGATGATTATCTGGCACAGGAGAATCTGAAAGATGCAGCACGCGCATTGGATGCTGCTTATTGTGCGGCGGTAGCAAAAGCTAAGGATATTTCTCCTAGTGAATATCGCCAGCGTCAAAGTAAAGATTACCTTAAGCCGACAGAAGTTTTTGAATGCGAGAAATTCCGGATCAAAGATGCTTACGGGATGGAGGTGACAGAATCGCTGGTAGAAAAAGATCAAGGCGGGAAATTAAGTCGAGCGATCGCTTCGCTGGAAGCTGTCATCTCCGAGTCTGAAGATACAATTACTGACCCCCAGACGGGTAAAATATACCCCTTACCACCAACAATTGTCACAGACAAAGACCTTGCTGAGAGAAACAAGCTGCCATTATGTATGGATTGGGGGAATTATTCGGCTACTTGGGTGGCTAGGTCTACTTTAGGACTGCCAAACATTCTCAAACGCTTAATGAATGGGGAGGAAGTGACTGCTGCTGACCCAGAATTGGTGCAAATGACCAAATTTGCTGTATACTTAGCGCCTCACATTAAAGCGATTTTAGGGTTTAGGGTTCCTGCTAACTGTAAACCTATATGGTTGTTAGGGACAATGCTAGACCAGTTGGGATTAAAACTCTCTAACCATAAAGTGGGACCGAAGGGCAAACAAGTTAAACATTTTTTACTTTCAAAAGCGGAATTGGATTTTGCTCATGCGGTAATTAAGCATCGAGAAAATAAACGTGCCCAAAAGGAAGAGCGGGCGCGTCAATCAACCCAAGAGCAACAGCGATATCAGGCTGCAATGCAAGCCCTATATGGTGTTACGCCTCCTCCTGACCCAGTATCCACTCCCCCCCCTAATGGTATAGGGGAACCCCCATTGGGAGGGGTGGATACTACCGAAAAACAGGGGGTGAATTTGGACAAAAGCGATAATTCCTCCCCGATATATGAAGTTTGTGGGGATTGGAAACCGAACGATGGGGACAGCACCCCAATTGAAACCAGCCTCCAGATGCTTCGCTCAGCGATTGTGCAGGGAGTGGAGGCGGTAAAAGCCACAATATGCCGTTGGACTTCTGAGCGACGGTGGTGTGCTGTGCTGCTGCTGGAGGAAATAGCATCAAGTGAGCTACGTAAATTGGAGCAAATGATTCCGAATTTTTATACGTTATTGAGTTAAGTGTACTGAATCGTACTGAAACTCAGACGGGAATGTTAACCGTAACCGCTTCAATTGTCGATGCGGTATAGTTGGGGCTGTCAAATTTTTTTTTATTGATCGCGCGTAAAACCCCAACCCAAGAGTGGGTGGGGCGGTTGACGTACTACCATTTCAAATAATGTTTGCGACACAGTTTCTGCTGCCAAACTTCAACTCCAAACTGAATTTCCCAACAAATAGGTACTAAACGGCTTGACAGTACCTATTTAATAGGTATAGTACCTATTTCTTGCGCCAACGCACATCTGGGCGACATTACACCAATTGTTTTGGAGTTTTCATTCTGTCAACCCTACTTATGAAGCTTTAGTTTTAATATTCATTTTTTCCTTGCGCCATTTGTCAACGCTTTTTTTAACTGCTTCTATCTCTGCAAAATCTACTTGGACGGTTGCAGTTTCAAATTCAACACCTAAAGCAGTGCTGACTTCGAGGATTTCTACAAAACTGGCACATTGATAATCTGTATCCTCATACTCATAAACTCTTTGTTCATCAATTCCCAATCTATCAGCAAGTTCTTGCTGACTAATTTTGGCTGCTAACCGAGCTTTAATTAAAGCATTTGGTAGCTTATTTAAAGAATCAATTTTAATTTTTAAAGGCTTGCTGTTGTCGCAATTAATAAGTCTTTCGTATTCCGAAATTTCTAACTTTAACTCGTCAACTTGACTCTGATATGAATCACGGTGAAGCTTCCACCGTTCTGGTTCTACTTTCAATTGTTCATTGCTATCCAATTGGGCTATAGACTGTTCAAAGCGTTGCAACCAATCTAAGGAATTTTGATACTGTTGCTCGTTTTTGATCATCATGGTTTCCACCTTTGTAAATCTATAGCAATAATTCCTTTGCGCGTATTCGTCCTAGTATCAAATTGAAAGAAATCTATGTAGGCTGTACCAGAATCATTAGCTGGATAATTTGACGGAAAGATTTCACCCTTGTACTGAATTTTTTGTTCGGCACGACGCAGCGCAAAATTAAATAAAGTAGGAGCAATAGATTGTAGGTAATTTATATCAACCCCATTGTCCTCCCAACAAGCATCAAAGTCTCCAGGCTTTTGTTTAGTGGTGACAAAACTACCATCAATATAAATAGTTCTACAACCTGCTGCTTTAAGAAGCGTCATTGCCAGTTCTAGACCATCTACCATGCGCTGTCTAGTTAAAGAAGTACCAAATATTTCTTTAAATTCCTCCCATTCTGCCCAATGCACTCCTGGTGGTAAATTCCCATTGTCGTTAAATTCTGGAATCATTTCTCACACCCTAACACAGTTTAATTATCCGGTTATGAGTGTCCCATAATTATATGAACTACCCGCCCTTACTTCGTTGAAGATGGGGACTTTCGCGTTTCGTTAAACTCAGCATGGTCTAACATAACGACTACAGCAACTAGCTTTTTCATTGGGTTTGAGCAAGTCACACCTATTTGCTTCTAGGTTGGAAACTGATTTTAGAGTCACAGCCAGCACCTAATACTACTAACAAGCTACATTAAAACTACAAAACCAACTGAACAGTTCACAAATCTCACCCCGCTGCTGGCACTTCAAAAATTATTCGCTTAATCAACTCCAAAAATCGTATTCAAATCAAGTGATGAAACCTGTCCTGGAATAAGAGTTGTTGGTCTTTTTGAATCGGGAGCGTCTGCCTCAGTGTCAGGCTGATTAGTGGCGCTATTGTGATGGGTTGGGGGATTGGGATTAACCCCCACCACAGATGTAGGCAAAACAAACTGTGGCTGTTCCACTCCTAAAGCCAAACGCATATTACTGCCGTGTTTGTTCAAAGAATCCTGCGCTTCCCAGCACGCAAAACGCAACTGCTCTTGAGTATACTTCCCACTGTGATATCGGGCATAAGGCAACAAAGTTGCCACCAGAATATCTGCCACCTTGCGATTAACCTCATCCTTGGGCAGAGAATTCAGGTAGTCAACAACTTCCGCCATTGGGTCGCCCTCATAAGGCTGGAGACGCAGACTCAAAGAAACACGCTTTCTCCTGGTTCTACTCATTGCCGAATCCCAGTCCCACCAAATAATCAAAAAGCCCAAAATTCATTCACCCGCCTCCAGACCCACTAATTAACAATTCAAAATTCTCTCATTCAAAATTCTTGCATTAAAGACAGTTTCATAAGGGGACTGTTACCCCGACTGAAACTGGTGCTACGTATAGCGGCAAGTATCTTAAACCCTTTTATTTACGATAATCAAAAAGCCCAAAATTCATTCCTTCGACTCCAGCCCCACCAAATAATCAAAAAGCCCAAAATTCATTCCTTCGACTCCAGCCCCACCAAATAATCAAAAAGCCCAAAGCAGTCCACAAGGCGAGAGGAAGTACACTGTTCCCCAAACTGCTTTTTCTCCAAGTTAAAAGTTTGTTTAACCTGCTCGCTTATACCACTACCCCAAATCATCCGTGTGAAATGTTTGTTATAATTCTTACTTTTGTATCCCGAAGTTCTAATTTTTGTACCGCCACTACCGTAACTGTCCCTACTTAAACTAGACTGAGTTTCTATTTTTGGTTCGCAGTTGAAATATTTCTCCAACTCCGGCTCAACGTGATAAGCCGCACCTCCACCAATAATCACCTCATCCAGTTGCTCCGGCAAAACCCGACTCATCCACCGCTGTAACTTATCCCAATACTCAGCCGTCGCCACAGAGATAGCCTTATCTATATCTTGAACTTCCTTATCTCTTAAATTTGAGTCTTTGGCACTGGCTAAAGCAATAATTGCCGCACATGTAGACCAGTTGGGACGGCGGGTGTGTGAATAATTTGGGTTATATATCTCATCTCTGACAGCATACCGCGCTTGGAATATAGCTAGAGCTAAACGTTCCCGGTCTAGACCGCTCGTCATCTCAATCACCATATCCAGCATATTGGCAAACCCCAATAGCGGACTATCTCCCAGCTTTAACTGTCCTCGGTCGAAGTAAAGTGCAGTCGTATTCCTGTGACCAAACATCAGCACCCCCAACTGAACAGAACGCAACCAATCAATTCCCTGTTGCTTAATCCTCACAGCAGCCAATCCCCCACCTTCTGGACGGCATAAAAAACGCTCTAGGCTCACCTTCAATGGAGTATTTCGTACCCCAAAGCCAGCCAGCATTACGAGTAATTGCTCCTCAAACCTTTTACGATCTGAATATTCATTCCAGGGAAGTAGCAGCGCCAACTCCACCTTTAACGGCTTTTTCGGCGACACCTTAATATTGCTAGTTTCTACAATCAGCCCAATTGCTCCCAACACCTTCCACAGGGCATTCTCGTATTTGAGTTCCTTAATTCTGTCTTGGGGGTCAAAACAAGACGCGAAATCTCCCAACACCACCACACGTTCGTTCCACTCAACCCACAATTGTTGGTCGGGGCTAGGACTGCCAATCCATCCCAAACGTGCCATGTAATTGTCGAGTTTGGTTTTGGTAATCTCTTCAACCGCAGGTGGCATTAACAAGTAATTGGGTTTTGGGGAGCCAGCTAGCTGGTAAATAATCTTAGTTTGGGAGCCTCCCACGTCCACGCTGAGATAGATGTCGGTCATGCATTCAATCAGAAAAACACTACCGCACCATCTTGGCTCAACAATGCCTCAAATCGCCTCAAAAAATCTACGTATTTTGCACCACTATTTAAATCGACTGTTGAGGAATCAAGCCATGTTAACCAACACAAATTGTGCAGAAATTGCACTCAAACTGTGCCCATGCTGCACTAGGTGCTATCCCAAAGACAGATTTCGGGTGGAGAGTATAGAATAGTCGTACTCACTACGGTTATTTGCCCTACGGGTGGGCTGCGCCCATGCCTTGCTGCCGCTCGTCACAAATAACCTGCGTTCGCCCTGCGGGGCAAGTAGCGCACCCCCTCTGGGAGAATCGCGGATGCTCCTATCAGCAATAAAAGCATTTACTACAGTTTATCTTCCCATCAATCAAGCAACAAACACACCATGAAAACCACAATGATTCAACTCAAATATGACATACGGCTACGCGATCGCTCGTACCAAAAAACTCAAACGCCACAATCTTGCTGGCAGTGAAGCGCATACTGCCCGAACACGGGAAACACCTAACGCGGATTCATCCAAACAAAATATCAGGCTCATCGGCAGCACTGAACAAAACGAACGTTTGGAAGATTTGGTACTGGCAACAATTGCCCAGTACAAACAAAAGCGCAAGATTCGTACTGATGCTGTCTATTGCGTTGAGATTCTCCTCACCGCATCACCCCAGTACTATCGTCCAGATGACCCAACTCGCGCCGGGTACTACCACGAAGACAAACTTAAACAATGGGTTGATGCAAACCTCAAATGGTTACAGGAGACTTACCAAGACAGGATTGTGAGGTGCGAGTTGCACTTAGATGAGGCGACACCACACTTGCACGCTTACCTCGTACCCCTCGACAAGGATGGACAACTCCGGTGCAATCATTTCTTCGACGGTCGCCAAAAGATGATGGCTTTTCAGGATGACTACCACACCGCGATGCAGCACCTGGGGTTAGAAAGAGGCATCAAGGGTAGCAAAGCCCAACACCAGGATATAAAAGACTTTTACCGGATTGTTGAAGAGGGGAAAGACCTAGAACCTGGGAAACTTACAAGCGAACAACTTCAAGCTAAAGCTGCTGATAGAGACAGGGCTATTAGAAAGAAAAAGGAGATGGAAGCGACTGCTAAACAACTGGTCAAAGATCAGGAAGCGCTAGAAGCACGCATTCAACAGTTGTCAGCCGAAAACCAACAGTTGCGTTCTTCCTTTAAGCAACTTGCTGATCAACTGCGCGACCTTCCCCTAGAAGATGTGGCTTGGCATTTGGGACTAACTCAAGATACCAAGGGCAATCTCCGGTGGAAAGGTGTGGGCCACATCATTAATATAGATGGTTCTAAATGGTATGACTTTTCTCCCAGTGTAAATAAAGGTGGCGGTGGGGCTATCGACTTGGTGATGCACGTAAACGGGTGCAACTTTAAAGAAGCGATCGCGACTTTAAATGACCGCTTTGGGGAGTCTCTTATGGAGAGAGCCGTCACCCACCACGCCAGGGAACAGGCTGCTGAGATTGCCCAAACAGAACCAACGCCCCAGTTTGTACCCCCTGTCGAGGACGAAACTAACTGGCAGGCAGTTCATAATTATCTGACTCAGAAACGGGGATTGCCATCAAAATTAGTGCAACACCTCCACACAAGCGGGTTAGTTTATGCAGACTCTCAACAAAATGCTGTGTTTTTGATGAGAGGGCTGAACGGTGAAACTAGGGGTGCATTTTTAAGAGGGACGCGAGGGAAGGATAACACCTTCATAGGGTATGAGAAAGGAAGCAAGCGTACTGATGGGTGGTTCCATTTCAACTTGGGCGGTCAACCAAATGGCGAAATTCAAAGGGCAGTATTGTGCAAATCTCCCATTGAGGCTCTGTCATTGGCAACATTTGAACTGGAAGTGGAGCAAGGAATGCTCAAAGAAAGGACAATGTATTTGGCAGTGGATAGTCCCAGAAGCTTGCCTGTAGATTTTCTCAAAACTGTTCCCACAGTGGAAGTGGCATTTGACAATGATGACGCTGGTCATGAAACTGCACGAAACATTAGGGAACTG
The DNA here is from genome assembly GCF_054880495.1 of Nostoc sp. Taxonomy (NCBI): domain Bacteria; kingdom Bacillati; phylum Cyanobacteriota; class Cyanophyceae; order Nostocales; family Nostocaceae; genus Nostoc; species Nostoc sp. The sequence goes on along the minus strand of NZ_JBTYKD010000319.1, from coordinate 25,400 downwards.
TTACCACAGGCTACTTTGGTCAAACCCAAAGCCCAAGATTGGAATGCGGCACTGTGTGCAATACCAAAGTGCCAGGAGCAACAGAGGCACACTCAGCCGCAGAGGCAGGGACTGGAACTGTGAGCAAATCAAAAATTACTCCTTCTAAAAATCAAAAACGCTTTTTTTAGCATAGGAGAGCGCCTTTCATTCACTAGCTGCCAAATCTCAGGAGAAGTTGTGAGCTTATCTATTCTCTAGAACTAATCTAATACGTGATTTAGCTATTGCAGGGTTGGCAACTTCACAGGCGGTTTCAGTCAGTCCACTGTACTACGTTTGTTAGGTGGCTCCTCCATAGCTAAGTACGTACCGGGCTATGGCACGATCAATCGGATCTGCACTTCTCAACACTTGGTTCATCCAAACCGTACGTTCACGTACACCTAACACGCTTGCAGCAAGTAATAGTGACCAACGATCTGAGGAGCCAAGTTGCTGCCAGTTAGAGCGGTGTTCCTTAACCCAACTTTCATGACCAAAAAGTTTTGCATGATCTGCTTGAAAACGGAGGGGTTTTGCCTCACCCATTATGAAGTCACGTACCACTTGAGATTTTGAGTAGCCTTGCTTCCGAGTCACGAGCCAACGCAACCACATTGAGCAGAAAGAACTCCTAGTGATTATAGATTGATTACGAATTATTATTTCAAGACGATCAAGATTTCTATTAATAGCATCGTCATTCATTACATGATCGAGGTAGAGGCAGACATCACGAAAGACTGGTATAAAGAACTCGATATTATCCAGAAGAGGAACAATAATTGCTCTGAGTCTTGCGTGCTTTGCACGACGCAAGAGATGTCGGGCAAGCCCAAGATCTAAGTGATTCTGTTGGAGAATGCTGTGCAGCAAGCTATTTAACAGCTTACTCCGCTCTTCAGGACTTAATTTAGTCCATGAAGGTGGGTTTTCAGTAAATGATGTACGAAAAGCAACGCTTGTTTGACTAGCTATAGACTGAGCAATATTTGCATGTATAATATCTCTTTCTTTGGATTCAGGCGAATCAAGATACTGCTCAACTAGCGTTTCAGTGGGTAAAATAAAGGTTTTCTCTGATGCCAGAGTTAATCGATGGTTCGTGTAAAGATACCCAACGAGATCCTGTAATAGGGTTTCTAAATCTAATTTTGAGTTGGCAAAAATTCGGAAGTCGTCAACATATCGAACGTACTCAAAACCCCGTTGTTGAATCCATTGATCAACATCAAGCAATGCCGTTTCTGCAAGAATAATGCTAGGTGCGGGACCAACAGGGATACCTATCGACACACGCTCATTCAAGTTGAGCATGAACTCCTCTACCGCAGAAGAAATACTGGTGAGATTTGAGTGACACAACTCAATTGAGGATTGTAGACGATGAAGATAGATTTGGTTGTAAAATGCAGCGATATCTGTGACTAGAACGTAGTCAAAACTATTTGCTAAGTCCAAAGAGCGCAAGGTATAGTGTTGAAAACCGTTATGCGCCTCATCAAAGAAATCACCTCGGCTATTTACATTAAGCTTATAGGAGAACACGCGATCGCCTAAGTTCTCTCGCCGTGATTCAATATATGGTGCAAGAGTATGAGCTATTGCTGTATAAGCTAGGGAGTCAAACGGATTCGGATCATGTACGATGCGGTAGCCCCCTCGTGCTTTAGGAGCTTGCATTATCAGGGGAGGGTGTCCGAGTTCCTGAATTGACTCGCTAGACAAGAATTTCTGTATTTCATCCCAATCAGCCCAAAGTGCATTTAAAACTTCTGAAGATGGGAAAAAGTCAGACGTATAAAAGCGTTGAATGTGGTTTCGCGCAAATTCCAGAGATTCTGCTGTTAGTTTCATGCATATTCCTCACTAGTGCAAATTAATTTAACTCTATGCCAACAAAACCAATTGACATTCTAATTTACATCAATTAGTGTATTTACATATTCATGTAAATACATTTTTGTTAATCATGTACTTTGACGACGTGCGTCAGTGGCAGGGAACTGCGGAGACCCTTGCAAAAGAATTAAAACGCCAGATTGAGCAGCTTGGGCTTTCAGTTGAACCACCTGCACTACGTACTGTTCGCTCGTGGAGAGCGAAGCAACTCCTATCACAACCCAAAGGACAAGAATTTGGATTTCGTCAGATTTTGGAGGGCTTGGCGGTTACTCTTTTATTAAAGAAAGGTTGGACACTCGCAGCGATCGCTCAAGTTTTGCCTTCATTTCCAGAAGATGTTTTAGAAAGGCAAATCATTGCAGAAGCTGATGGTCTTGACCCCATCTGGTCACCTGCAATGCAAACAACTCCTTTGCCACTATCTACGGGACATCGCCAAGTATCCGATTTGGCTGAAGATGCTATTGTCCTGTTGGCGCAGGGAATTCTTCGCCAATATGACCGGGTTCTTTCTGGTAGAGAAATCGTGTGCCAACACGACAGTATGCCACCCGAACTCTATAAGGCAATGTGTAAGTTGGGTCGTCTATATATAGAAGAAGGACTAACCGATAGCGCTGCTTGCGTGCATACTGTTTTGGAACGTGCTAGATACTCGCTTGTTTGCGAGCAATGGAAATTGGAAGTTTTTCGCGACTCTGATTTTCGCTTCGGTGGAGTTACCCTAATTGACCCAGACTTGCGCGTACCAACCTCAGATTGTTCGGAGATTGCTGCTATCAGTGGAGCCTTTGGCGAAGACAATGTGATTGAGCATCGGCTGCATAGATACTTGCGTGAGGCAACTGAGCGAATGGGAAGTCGTCGCCAGCACAAAGCCTACACTGCTTTACGGGAGCTAGTTGGCAGGTACTCGCTGATAGTCGAACATCAACTATGGGATTATTTGGTTGACAACAACCTAACCCCCATACAGGGGACGATAATTGACACATTCTTCGACTCAGTACCAGATATCTGGCTAATCAAAGGGCTAGCTCATCGTTGCGCCCACTGTGGCACGTTGATGCGACCGCATCCTAATAAGAAAATTTTTCCAGAAGGGCGCTGCCCAATCCGCCAGTGTAACAGCCGCAAAAGACCAAAAGTTTTGGAGAAGTTAGACCCAACTCAATTATTGATTGCCAAGCCTCAAATTCTCACCTACTGGACTGGCCCAGCAATTGATGAATTAGAAATTTTTGATACAGCTCGACAACACGGGCTAAATGCTGAATTGTACCCAGAATCTGATTTATGTGATGTGTCGATAAATGAACGGGCAATTGGTATTGATGCTAAATCTTACACAAGTCCTGTATCTCTAGCTCTACGCCTCAACCGTAGCATTGGGGGATTGATTCACTATCGTCGTCGCATTATTGCTATTAGCGACCAGTTAATTGAAGAAAACCCTAGTTACATTTCGACCCTAAAGTCAACACTCGATAAAAAGGGAGACCCCACTACTTTAGAAATTCTGCCAGTTTCCTTGGTGATTGAGTTTTTAAAACAGATGTAAGTTGTCAGAGCTACAAGTTGCACTTTTTGGAGACCGTAACCCTTGATATATCAAAAATGCTTTAGAAAAGTAAAGACGTGACAGCTTAGTAAATCGGTGGAAATCATTAAACGTAACATTCCAACCAGCAAAAATAATCTGAGAAAAGCTTTCCCATTCTTCCTCTTCCTTCTTTCTTTTACTTATGCGAATCAAACCTAATTTCTGGCAAGGTGCAGACCGAATTTGTTGGCTATGCGTATTGATGGAAGAATTTATTGGTACTAATTCACTGGACTATGCACCAGTGGCGATGTCAGGCATGGCGAGTATCTTGAATGCACCTAAATTAAAGCAAGCTCGTCAAGCCATTTTCAATATGCGGCAGATGTCGCTGACCTATGTTACAGAGCAGTCAGTAAAACACGCGGTGGCGCTTTATAACGACCATCACTACTGCAACAAAACAAAAGGAACCTATGAGATTGACGCTCAGACGCTTCGCTTCAAAAGAACAGACCCTTTAGAAGACCCGTTGATTGCAAAAGCGCGTAAAATTCTCAATGCGCCAATGTCCTATCAGCTACATACTGCAACGGTTGCCGACCCTCGTCAGCCAATGGTGGTTTCTTTAGGTCAAGAGACAACGGCAGTGAGAGTACCAATCAATCCTATCACCGCCCCTCTTGCCGATCGCCGCACGCATTCTCTCAATCGCCAGCCCAAAGGAAAAATCCGCATTCCCCTGAAAGAACTACGCGACTTAGCTATTGAGATGGACGAGCGTGAGTCCAAAAATCCCGAACGGCGATCTGGGAGCTGGGCGAGTCGTTTTGAACACTTTGACCTGATGATACCGTCTATTGGTAAGGGACTGCGGAAAGAAGATGACACATTGGAACTAGAGGGCATCAAGCATTTAATTGGCTTGCCAGGGGCTGGTAAAACAACGCTTCTCGTGCTGACAGCTATTTGGTTGGGACGAAACGGTTACAAAGCCATGTTTCTTTTCCCCTCCATTGAAGTAGCCAGACAGTACATGGCTCAACTGGCATTTCATAAAGTTAAAGTGGGAATGCTAGTGGGTCAAAGTGATGAGACTCGTCGTCGTCATGCAGATAATATTGCTGAGGCAATTGCAGCTGGTGGAGGTAATGGTGGCTTTGCCCACAGTTTGGAAGGGGCAGAAGTATTTAGTTTGAATTGTGTTTTACCAGCCTTTTCAAATGCTGATACTTCGATGTGGGGTTTTGGTTACGCACCTTGCGAAGAGATTTTGCAAGGTGGGGGTAAGAAAGGGCAAATGAAGAAGTGTCTATGTCCTTTGTGGACAATGTGCGGTCGTAACAAAGCACCGCGAGATTTGATAGACGCAGATATTTGGGTTGGTCATGTGCGCTCCCTCGATACTCAAGTGCCACCTCATGCGATTCGAGAGAATTTGCGATATTTTGAATTGATTGCTCGCACGTTCGATGTAGTTGTGTTTGACGAAGCCGACATGGTGCAATCAGTTTTGGATGCTTACGGGGCAGCAACTTTAAGCATCTCAGGTTCGGACACGTCAATTCACCGGGAAATTCTCGAACAAATCCATAACCGCTTTGCTCGTGGGGAAAATCATCGACTATCTGACCGGGATGTAGAACTCTACAGTCGTTACTTAGCGGAATTTGGCAATCACAATACTTCGCTAATGACCGCCATTCAGAATATGCCCTCGTCGCGGGTGGGAGAACGTTACGAAAACCAACTGCTAACCGTACTGAGGATTGTTAGTGATTTATTAGATGGCTTTGAGAAATACTCCAAACGCGATCGCCTTGATGACCTTGAAGTCAAACTTGGTTTCAGTAAAAGTCGGGCGCTGACTGAAGTTTGGGAATCAGCAGCTTACCGTGCCTTTTACAACCGTACAGGTATTGAGGAAACAGACTGGGCTAAAGCTGATTTGTGCGCTCAAATTCTAGAAACAAACCGTAATGTTCTAGAACCACAGTGGCAGAATTTAATTAAGCACTTTCGCCGTTACCTAGCTGAGGATTCGATTAAGCAACGCGACAAAATTGTGGAAGAGATTGCCGAATTGTTTCTTCCCCTCTGCTTTCTTGACCGTCAACCCCCGACCGAAGCAAACGACGTAATTACATTGTTGGTGTCAGTCACTTTCATGATTTTGGGTTACCAACGCATTGTACCGGGAACCAGGACAATGGTGGCAGAAGGGCTAATCCGAGAACCAATTGTGGAGTCTACAGCAACGCCAGAACTGCGAAAGATTATCCCGGAAAATATTCTCGGTTCGTTCTCTGGGGTGAAATACAGTTTCAAGAAAGCACAGACAACTCGTACCACCGCTCGAAATGTAGAACTTTCGTATATTACCTTTGTAGGTGCGCCGCGAATGTTGATGCACCGCTTTTATAAGTTGTTAGAAGCAGATGGGGAACAATCAAAACCAGCTATTTTAATGACCTCGGCAACATCATTTCTGGAAGCAAGTCCGGCTTACCACATTAATGCTGGCCCGCATTATTTACTCAAACCGCGCCAGTTTAAGAATGCAAGTGTTGCCTCGTCTACGCCTTCAGCTTCGTCGAAGGTAATAAATGACTCGGAGCGTAGTGTTTACCGCTTCAAATGGATTCCCGATCGCGAGCGTGGCGATGAACCCCTGCGATACAGTGGCGCTGGCGAACTTCAGGAACGCAATCTCAAGCGAATGGTGGACGCATTGGTACGGGGTGGCATTACAAAATCAGAAATTTTCAAGTCTATCCGCAATTTTGATGTAAAAGACGGCATACACCGCAAAGCAGCCTTAATCGTCAATAGCTACGAGCAAGCTCGCACTATCAAAAAATTTCTTAACGACTATCATCCAGAGGTTGGCAGACGCACAAAAGCAGTTGTTCGCTCCCTAAAAGAAGGAGAGCAACCGACAGATTTTGTTACAACTGCCCAGTGCGAAGCACTTGGAGATGATGAAACCTGCGATATTTTAATTTTCCCCATACTTGCAATTGGTCGGGGCGTAAATATTGTTTTCACCAAAGGGCAAAGGAAACTTGATGCTGCAATTGGCTCGATTTACTTTCTCACTCGTCCTCATCCGTCCACGGATGATATGCAGCTTTTGTACAGCCTAGCAGGACGGTCAACGCAAGAATTTGATAGTAAAGTTTTTACCGAAGCAGAAGACCTGAGCGCGATCGCTTCTTCTTGGCACCAGTCTCGAAAAAATCTCTGGCGATCTGCCAATCGATTGTTACGCGAACCCTTGATGGCTAGCCGTCTTGGTTCCGATCTATTTAGACCATTTACAGCTAATCAAATGGTTGCCATTTTGCAAACAATTGGGCGAGGTATGCGGAATGGTTGTCCAGTAGCAGTTTATTTTGTGGACGCAGCTTGGGCGATTCAATCCACAAAGGATAAACCCGACTCTGGGCGAGACAGTATGTTGGTGCAGATGCGAATCATCTTAGAAGAATGTGTAAATCATCCTGACCCTGTAACTCGAGAAATTTATCAGGAACTTTACGGCGCATTTCTGACACCTTTGCGGCGAATTGAAGGCGTAATTTATCCTGAAAGTATGCGTTCAAAAGAAGAATTGACAGACGAAGAATATTTCGATGAATTTTCACAATTATTGGAAATGTAAAGTGCATGGAAACTGAAAAAGTAAAATGCCGGTGTAAGAGTTAATGAAGATTAAATTCTTTTCAGAAATATTGCATTTATAGTATGTTGTTGAATACGAAATTATGCTGAAAAAATTGAATCTATTCTCAAAAAATCATGGTTGCAAAATCGTATGTCTTAAGAGGTGATGATGTGTAGCCAAAGCCTTGGTTATTTACAGCGCAACGATTATTACGATTGGGGTAATGCCAGCAAAATAACAGTTGATAGACTAAGAACTATTCGATAATTTTTAGTATTTTTAGGAGATGCAATCATGAGTAATAACTTTTCTGATGATTTTGAGTTAAATGAAGCTTACTTATCTGTAGGAGTAGATTTATCCGAGATGGATGAAGAATCATTGATTTTAGATGAAGATGAAATAGCAGAATTTACTTTGCTCTCAGAAACTTTTTACGTTCCACTATCAAGAGTTCCCAAGCTGATCGAACGATATCCTTTAGCTTTGACCGTAGCAGACAATTTACCAACAATATTAGTAGAAGGTTTCACACTTGCGTGGACAAAGAAATCTCTAGGAATTTTTGCAGAAATTTTAAAAGTAAGTTCCAGTAATGAAGCTTTTAATGTCAAAAATATCCCCTATGCATCTCTGCGAGGACTTTTAGAAGTAGGATTGAACAATGCAGCAAGAATTCAATCATATTTAGGGTTCGATAAATATACATTAAATCCTAAAAATACGAGGGAGCCAGAACCTTTTGCTTACATAAATGGCGGTAATGAAGAAGAAACTAAAAAGGTTATGCGCTCAATTCTCAACGATTGGATAACTAACTATGTCAAACCTTTTGCTAAAAAAGAAAAAGTATTGCCAGAAGTTATCGAGCGTTTGGAAGACCTTCTAGAAGAGAATGAGTTGCTAACAATTTCTCCATTTAAATCCCATACTTTACCTTGGGATTGGTCAAAAGAAACAGGCACAACTCAGGCAAAAGATAAACATGCCTATCGAATGCTAGCAGACTTTGTTGCTCGCCAAATTGCCGGACATGAAATTTTCCAAGGCTTAGGTTCGGTAAAACGCATTATTTCCAGCAGTGGAACACTTACGAATGGTATGGCAGAACTGATTACCAATCCCATCGCCGGAAAATTTAGTTTGGTAATACGACTGGAAGTTGTGACTTACCCATCCTTACATCAGCCTTTGTTGAAAATTGATGTTTCCAAACGTCGCTGGCTCACCCAATTAAAATCTCCCAGCTTTGTTGACCGCCGAGATATTAGTGGCTATATCTTTTCTGAAGACTATTCTGACCGCGCCTTTAGTTTCAAAATAATCTGTCAACAGGATAAAAATAAAAACTGGTGTTGGGTAACAGATAAAGATTTTGAAGCTATACGTCGCCAACTCAAGTTATCAATGCAGCCATTTGATGGGCAACAAATTGCATTGGGTGCAGCGTCAAACGAGAAATGTAAAGTATTGCTTACTTACCGCGATGGGCTTCAAGACAATTCCGATTCATACGAAGATGCTTCCGAAGAAGATGGAATTGAAAAGGGTGTACCGGAAATTGATAAGTTAAAAGCTTTTGAGGAAATAACAAAAATTCTCAAACCATTAAAAATAAAACCGTTCGACAGTTATAAGCCAATTAAATCCAAGCATAAACTGGATGATATTGCATCACGCATGATTAACTTACCTACGTTGCTTGGTGCTGCTCTGGAAATTCTTGAAACAAATACCGATCAAAACCCTAACTCGAATCGCAACCCAAAACCCTACTCGGAATTTACCCCGAACTACCTCGATCGACTAGACGATAGTCAACTTAACAGCATACTAAACAAATACTTTGGCATCAGTTTAGAAGCAATTGATAGTGGAAGAAAAGCTCTTAAATTTAGCAAACCCAAATTACCAGACCAGACCCAGGAACTTCAAGCTATTATTCAGGCAAACCAAGCAGCTATGCGACGGCTGTATCCCAACGAGCGTTTGTCGCTAATTGTATTTTATGAAGATGGCTTGGAAGTGGAAGTAAAGTTACTAAAAGCTATTATTCCCCTTTTATGGGGGGATACTCTCGAAGTTCTATTTAACCGCTTGCCTGCTAATACCCACGGACTGCGAGATTTGCTGCCTGGTAACAAATTGAAAGCAAAAGAGCGATCGCGCCATCGGGTTGAAGCATGGGAATCAATAGCTCAACAAATTAAAGACCGCAGACAGCAAACTTTCTGTCTCATACTAGCACCGAAATTTTACCCAGACCCAGACGGTCAGAAGACTGTTAGACCTGATGATAAGGTGAACAAACCTTCAACCCGTCAAGCACTGGCTGCAAAAGCAGGTGCTTGCGTGCAGTTTTTGGAACCGATGGGCAAGACTTTAACAACAAAACGTTTCAAACTTGGAAATTTCTTTCATCGCCTACAAGCAGCTTTGAAAGATTTGCTTTCTGCCCATTCTGGTCGTATTGATAGTGTGCAAGAAAAAGTTGACAAATACTTAGAAAATATCTCACCTGAAGCCAGACCAAAAGAAATTTTGAGTATTACAATTGTCCGCAAACAGAGGGGTCGTGTTCGCGGCCCAATCAAAGATACATTTTTAGCAGTAGCAATGCGCCTTAAGGTAGATACAGGCAAATGCGAACTGTGCTGTGCTTATGAAAAAGCAAATCGTTTAGAAATTAGTCCGTGGAAAGACTTTAGCCATGCGATCGCCTTCATTGCTCAACTGTCTCCAGTAAAACTGGGTGATAAAAATGAAGTGCGTAAGACTCGATTCATGGAATTTGTAAAACAGATTATTTCTAATTCTGTGGAAGAAGGGGCACAGCCATTAATAATGATTGATTCTTCTAACTGCGTTCAACTGTGGCCTTGGCTTGCTGATATTAGGATGGATACTAATCAAATTGACCTTGGGCAGCAATATCAGTGGATGCAGCAGGAGTGGCAAGGCGCACGCATAGTTCGGATTCGTCAAGACCTTGCCCCTGGAATTATTGAGAAAAAAGCCAGACAGTTGGCAGAAACATCGTTAGAAGATACACGGTCTATAAAAGAACTACAAAAATTGCCCCCCAGCATTGAAATTCCTTCTGCTTCTAGTTCTACGGGATTATTTCGGTTGACTCCCAAAAAAACAGAGACAAATCAAACTGGGTGTTTTGCTTATCTGTCTGTGGGAAAGAGAATGCCTCATCAGTATTCCAGGGGACAAAGTTGCTACCTACCAACCCGAATTAACATCCATGCTGAAAAAGATGATGGTTCCAGAGATAAACTTTATAACAAAGCTGGGTTAGCAGTTCATCGAATTGCAACAAGAAAAGCATTTTTGGGTCACTGGCCAACTCCAAATCCCCTGGAAATAGTTGTTGCTTTGAAACAACCGGGGGATAATCCCGACAATCTTGCTTTGCTTGTAGAATCACTGCGCTATAGTTTCGGTCACTATAGAGACTGGACTACCTTACCTGCTCCCCTATTTTTTGAGCGTGTTGTGCGGGACTACATTAGCGAGTTTGCGATTGAAGATGAGGATACTGAAGTGGAGGCAGAGTCGTAGAAAGGACGCTCACAAAGTGCTCACGCCTGCGAGGACAAGCTGCAAATTAGGACAGCTTGTAAAGGACTGTTACGCCACCTATACCGCTATTTATTGGTACATATGTATTAAAAAAGGTGGTAAATTAATTAAGGTGCGATTGGAGTAGCAGGCGATGACCGACTTAGAAAAAGCTAAACATGCAGCTCAAGTGTTCGCCAATTACGAGTTTCAAAGGATTACGGTGTGGATGGTGGAGGAGATTAGTACCAATTATATGGTATTTGGGCACACTGAATCACCTGTAGACCTAGAACGACTTAGCCACAAGAGCAAGCAGAAGTACATAGTAAATGTTGTGGGCGGCATAGGTACTCGGTACACGGCAGAAGAAGCTTATTTGATGGCGCGATCGTTAGAGAGGGGAGATTAAACCCAGGTAACTGCTGTTTATTACGGAATATTTAGGTGGAGTATGACCGACTTAACTTCTTTACAGCAGAGCTTTGTGCAAGATGATATTTCCACGCGCTTGGAGAAATTGGCGATGAAAATTACAGATTTACCTGCATCAGTGCTTGAGGAACTTTGCCAAAGTGAATATTGGCGAATCGATATCGACCCCGGATTTGATGCTAAACACGAGTTTTTTATCCGCTGGGAGTACTTACTGCCTAATCCGCGCACAGATGATTATACCGAAGGCGAACTTGCAGAATTTATTAACTTTGATGGGTATGACTTACTCCTGCCAATAGGACGTGCCCACCATCCCCATCTCCATCTACTGCGGTTGAATGCAAGCTTAGATAAAAACTCGCTGACGTTATTTTTATTTGATACCTACCACAGTACTTGGTTCTCTGATATAAGTGATGCCCGCTACGGGTTTCTCGCGGTTGCTGACCGCTATCAGAATCATGACTGTGACTTCTATGTTGCCTCCTACTATCATTTTTCCTACCTCGTTGGGCGTGACTACGAACTGGCACAACAAATCATGCAGCAACGGTTAGGTGCTTAATCGAACTTTGTCATACATATGACAAGACTACAAGTTACGGGAGTCGGAAATTTAAGTTTTTGTAATGGCTTGTTCTTCATCCAAGAGTACTTTAATTTGATTGAGCAATTTCTCCAACGCTTTCTTTTTCTTTGGGTTATCCCAGACTTTGGATGAACCAAGTTGTTTGCTTAATTCCTTGTACTGGGTTTTAAGTGATGGGGTAGTGTCTGCTTTCTCCTGAGCGAAGATATCTCGTATCAAGAGTTGGATTTCTGTAAGTGATAAATTTTCTTTGATTGCTGCTTGCAGTAAAGGAGCGCGTTTTACATCCTCCTTCACTTTGGCGATCGCACGCGCTTTGGTGTACTCAATTGACCCCTTTTGCAGTGCCTCTTTAATATCTTCAGGGAGATTGAGTAATGGCAGGCGATTAGTACGGAAAGATTCAGCTGAAAGCCTACCAAGAGAGGCAAATATACCTTCTACTACAACATTTTCTTCATGGCGGATAACGTTATCCGCTTTTTTATCATCTGAAGGATGGATAACATCATCAAGGGTAAAGATTTCCTTGTTTTCTTTTTGGCGGATAACGTTATCCGCTTGTTGGCGATTAGCCTTGGACATACGGTTGAGCAGGCTGATTACCTCATCCTGGGTTGAATTGAGGCGCAGTGCCAGTAACTCCAAAATTCCGATTGTTTCCTCATACGCATTCAAATCTTCACGCTGGAGGTTTTCAATTAATTGCACCTGCTTAACCGTGTCGTCGTCCATTTCCTTGATGACGACAGGCACTTCTTCCAACCCAGCCATAATAGCTGCTTTGAAACGACGCTCGCCAGCAATGAGTTCATAATTTCCATCTGGTTGAGAGCGCACGATTAATGGTTCGAGGATGCCTAGCTCTTTAATAGATAGCGAAAGTTCTTCCAACTTTTTGAGGTCGAAATAACGCCTGGGTTGGGTGGGCGGTAATTTAATTTCTTGGATGAGAATCGTGTTGGTTGATTTGTTAGATGGCGTTGCGGGTTCATCTTCGCTACCGCCAAACATTAAATCTATTGGGTTGGCGTGTTTGAGTTTTGCGGTGTACGCTGCGTCTTTTTTACTCACAGAACCTCCTAGTAAGTGTGGCAGACCTGTGGGTTTAGCCCGACGACTCCACTTTTAATTTGTCTAACTCTTTGGCAATCTTGTTTAGGATTTTGACTGCGGCGTGTTTTTTATCATACATTCCCAACGGCATTCTGCGCTCGGAGGCATCCGCAAAGGCGATAGATTTGGGGATAGGAGGATATATCGTACCAATTTGGGAAAGTTGTTCTTCCACAGCTTGGAGAGTGCGGGTTTCTTGTGCGGTGCGGCTATCGAGCATTGTGGGAATAAACCCAGCAATTTGTAGTCCTTTGTTGAGCTTTTTTTTAACCCTGGCGACAGTATCAAGCAGTAGGTCTGTACCCAGGAAAGATTTAAATTGACACTGAATAGGTACGAGAATGTGGGTAGCAGCAGTTAGGCTGAGGATACTTAAAATGCCAAGGGACGGGGGGCAATCAATGAGGATAAAATCGTAATCATCGCGGATGGGGGCAAGGGCTTCGTGGAGGCGATATTCTCGTGCGGTGGCAGCTGGTAGGAGGAGTTCGGCGGCACTTAAATTAATATTGGTGGGTGCCAGTGCCATACCCTGGATTTTTTCAGGGTAGACAAATAATGGTTCTTCATCAATTATCGCGTTGTAGACAGTTTTTTCTAGTTCTTCAGGGTCTACACCCAAGAAGTTGGTTAAAGATGCCTGTGGGTCCATGTCCACGAGCAGGACGCGGTGCTTGTTGGCTGCGAGATGGTAGCCCAGATTGTGAGTCAAAGTTGTTTTGGCAACGCCCCCTGACTGGTTGAATAACGTAATGATGCGAGTTTTAGTCACGATAGTTGGTTGAGAATTTCTTTGTTATTTGGGGATGAGTCAGATTTGGCGGATAACGTTATCCGCTAAGGAGAGGATGTAATAAAGTCCCATATACAGGTGATTGTAGCTGTGAGTGTGGCGCAATACAAAATTCAAGGGTTCGCTAGGAATTCGATTCAGCAGTAATTCGATTAGCATTCCTGTGTGGGGGGATATCAATCCCAGCAATACTAGGAAATCGATTCAGCAGTAATTCGATTAGCATTGGAACTTAAACTTTTAGTAAGATATGATGCACGAAGCGCGAGTGTAAAATTAGCAAAAATGCAGATACAGGATTTACCTTTACCGATCAATCAGAAAGTTACGGAAAATAAAAATACAGCCTGCTACGTAGATAGAACTCAGACTTTATCAAAGCCGCTTTCACCCTTCGGGTTCGACACTTTGCCAGACGCTCGTTCCTCGCTACCGCTAGCGCTAACGACGGGAACCGCCAAGACGGCAAGTGTCTCACAAGTATGGCTGTGTAATTGTTCTCTTGAAATATAAACATATATAGTTCCAATAATTGATTTGTTTCGTGCAGATTCTTTCTTGTCTTTGGGGAGACGATTTGATGGCGCTTAAAGCCTTAGATCTATTTTGTGGCATGGGTGGTTTATCTTGGGGATTGAAAGCTACTGGAGTTATTGAACCATTCTGGGCAGTAGATAATCATAATCCTGCTCTGGCTCTTTACAGGCGCAATCTACCAAATACTTGTGTATTAAATCTTGACTTATCTAAACTTTCAAATATAAGAGAATTACTTGAAAAAATTCGATTTAATGGTGGAGTTGATTTAGTTGTTGGTGGTAGCCCCTGCCGAGGTTTCACACAAATTCGTAATGGTCAAGATACAGATTCAGACCCGCATAATCGTCTTGTAATGAAGTTTGCTGAGATTGTGCGAGAGTTAAATCCCATTGGTTTTATTTATGAAAATGTGCCGACTCTAGAAAATTTTCGGGTATTTAAACGATTTATTGGTAGGTTAAGAGGGCGAAACAGCTATTCTGTTACTCATGCAGTGGTAGAAGCTGCAAACTTTGGAAATCCCTCTCGAAGAAAAAGATTATTTGTGGTGGGTATTAGATGGGATGTTGGGCAAGTTCCAATTATTCCAAAAGGATTGGATATTCCTCATCATAATTTTTGGTGGCAAAGAGATGAGCAAAATGGAAAAATATTATACTACCCAAAGCTTAAGGAGCCTTGGCGATCGCGTCTAGTTAATCCAGATGAAGAGCAACTGGTCAATGTAGAACAGGCAATCTCAGACTTGCCAATCCTGGAAAGCAAAACTCATGGAAGTAATCGCTCCTACTCAACTCCTCCTCAAAGTGCCTATCAAAAATGGGCAAGACAGCAATTAAAGGAAACTGATGGTCATGTAGTTCAACGCATACGACCAGAAACTCTTTGTAGGTTAAAAGCTGTTATACCAGGTGGCAACTGGAGAGATTTACCCGAACCCTTAACTTATAAAATTCCTGGCGACCCAACAAGTGGAAAGCTGAGGCGCAGTCACTACAGCGCTTACCGTCGCTTGCTTCCAGAAGGTCACAGTCCCACAGTGCAAGGTCACGCAGATTTTGCTTACCATTATAAGTATGAAAGAACACTTACTCCTCGTGAGTTAGCTCGATTAATGGGCTTCACAGACGATTTTCGGTTAGGACACGAGTATCATTCAGTCGTCCAAGCAATTGGTAACGCTGTACCTCCTATACTGGCAAAAGCGATCGCACAATCTTTGATTAGACAACTGGATCAATGCTCACACTAGCGGTTTTGCTCAAATGTGCAGCCTACTACAGTAAAACTTCGTAAATATCTGTAAATTTAGTTACTTGAATAAACTGAAGCTTGAAGAAATTGAGATTTACTAATAGCTGTATTTTCTAACTAGATTAGTGAATCCTCCCAAGTACTTTTGGTAGTTACTTAGATAATTTGGGTATCTTTTATATAGTATGGTCTAAACAGGACAGGGTGGATGCCAGCAGAACCATCGCTAGATGAAACTATTCGTATACTTTTTGGTCTGGATGTGACAAGTATTTCATCTGTAGACCCATCATTGGCAACGACCCTCCGAAACAACTTAAACTCAGAACGTCTACAGCAGATTGCAGCAGTGTCACCTAAAGATGGTTCTCCTACTGAAACTCAAGCTGGAATAAGTTTAGCTAGACAAGCTTGCACAAAACGGCCTTGGGGAGAAATTTTTAGAGAAATTTTTAATCCGGAACCAACCCATGAAGTGTACGATGAGTCTGGTGCTTCCATCAAGGAAACACAGCCAAAGAGCCCTAAATTAGAAGTCAGACATTTATTGTTCGACCGAATACTTGGCTGTTTAAAAACGGATAGGCACTCAATACAAATACATCCGCTAGAAAAAGACCTAGTTTATTTATCTGCTTTAAATATTTCTGAGCGTCGGCAACTTTTTATTAGTTTTCCTGTTTCTCCCGTTTCTCTCGGCATCCTTTTAATCATCTACTATGCACATATACCTAGAGAATTAAGAGATATTTATAGTACAAATCATGCAGTATCCGCTAAAGATTTTGCTATTTGGATTCGACCTCAAGATAATGGTCAAATCTCTAATTTAAGAACAACTAGAGCATTTAATATTGTCGAAAAACAGGACGATGACTACCTTCTCAGAGAGAGGATTGTTTGTTTACCCGCGTATAAATTTGATGAATCATCAAGAAGTGAACGTCTAAGAGTTGTAACGGTAAGGTCACTTTCAGATGCGGCTGAATTACTAAAGCAGTCAAATTATTGCTCCCTAGTTGTAATTGATGACCCATCTGGGCGAACTTATCCATCTCCATCTACCTATGGCAATGAAGCATATGAATTAGCTACCGTTTGTAGACAGAAAGGAATTCCTATGGTGGGAATCATTCCTCCTTGGGTAATGAGAGACATTGAATACCATGAGAAAAAGCATCCCTGGGGAATCTCACTTTGGGCAATAGACTTCTGGTCTTTGCGTTCTTATCCAGAGGAACGGGGTCTTTTTGCTAATAGTGGAATAATTCATCCAATTGAAGAGAGCTATTTATTGCTTGAAAGAAAACGTCAATCATTGAGAGAATCACAAGTAATTATCAAAACTTTTGACTTTGATACTGAAGATGAAGAAAAAATAGCAGAGCTTTTCCAAGAAACATCTAATTTACTTATTGATTTAGCTAAACAACCTCAGCTTAGAAATGTTGGAGTCACAGGATGGAAAATTTGGCGACATCTCTCGTCTCCAGTTTTACCTTTTTACCTCCTCTGGAGTAAATTTATAGAAAGCGCACTCCAACGCTTACAAAGTGCGGCAAATAAATCTCAAGATGATAAAGCTCTAAATTTGTATAATCTTCTCAGTTCTCTTGCACTCAGACTACAAAAACTCAACCCTAATCCTTTTATTGAAATCATCAAAGCATCTGATGGGAAAACCGTTATCGGAGTTGAAAATTCAGAAATAGCTAATGCTTTGCAGGAGTTTTTGATAGGAAATACCTCTTCTTCTGTACCTAAAATTTTACCACTTAGCCAAATTCGAGGGATGGGTGGAGAAAAACTTATAGTTATAGGTCAGCCAAAGGCTTGTCACCGGGATATCTTGCAAACAACTTTCTTCCGCCATATTGATGTTTTGCTGTGGTCATTCCTATCGGAGCGTGCGGAACGATGGTGGAGCAATTTAGAAATTGATGCTAGAGAATGGCATCGTAAAACTTGGCAGAGATTAACTGAAAATCAAGACCTAGGGAAAGAATTAGGACGTTACGGCTTTAGTCCTGAATATACATCAGTTCAGGTAGTTAATACAGGAAAAGGTACATTAAGCAAGAGTATCAATTTATCAAAAATTGAAGAAAGCTTCAGTAATTTGAGTGTAAGTAGTTTAGATTCAGGTTTGAAAAATTATATTTCAAATAATTTAGATTCGCATTATTTAGTAGAGTTTGAGCCTGGTTGGAAAATTAGGGTAGCACCTGGAAGTGACTTTTTAGTTTTATTAAGTAAAAAAGCTCAGGTTGTTGCCGTCAGAGAAATTACTGCGGGAACAAATATTGTTTTATTTGATGGTATGACTCGTGATGAGTTATTTGCTCAAAAGGCTGGTTTACTGGAGGATACTAAAGTTAACTATCTCTATCGCGTCCAGTTGGAAGGTTGGCGGGAGTTAGTAAAAAAGCAAGTTAAAAATTTGAAATTGGCAACTGTATGCCAACAAATTCGGCGTAACACACTTATACCAATTAGTGAAGAAACAATTAAGTACAATTGGATGAGTGGTGATGACCTTCTCAGCCTACCTCGTGAAAAAGAACATTTCTTCTGGTTTGTACCACCTTTAGCTCATTCAGGTTTTGAAGAATTTTGGCTAAAAGCTAATGACTTGAGAATTAAGCGTAGACAACTTGGTCAAGTGATATCTGCGTGCGCTCAAGAAGGATGGAAAGAGCGAAAATCAGATGAAATTGTGTTTCAATACGAGCAAGTTTTTATCACTGTTGGTGAGCTGCGAGATGCAATGTTGGTGTTAAAGGTACAGTCTAAACCTCAACTAATTCGTCAACCGCCTGAATTTCCCTATAATCGTCTTTTTAGGATGAGATCAAGCGGTTAAAGTTGTTAAGTTAAGCACATCCAGTAAATAGCATCTGAAACCCTTGAAATGTAAGCAGCACAGCAACTTTGATCGCTAGGGCGTGGGTGCTTTGCGCTATCTAGAATCAATATAAAGGCTCAAACGCTTGTATGGTAGTATTTGTAGATTACTTCCACTCTGGTGACACCTTCGGTAACACTACCCTTACTGGAAATTTTATGGTAAATAAGATATGACTTGACCAGGAGTAACACTTGGTGAGATAAACTACTTTGCCGAGCAGAGATTATAAGGAGACGATTGAATACTGAAAAATCAAAGCTTGAATTTTCCGGCGCAGGAGGGAATTGGCAAGTTATTGATGAAGTGGACGACCCTACGGTTATCAAACAACAAGATAGCCTCTCCTGTGGCCCTGCTTGTGCTGAGATATTACTGAAAGCCCTTGGAGTCAATGACATTAGTCAGGAACGTATTGCTTCAGTATCCGGTACTCCTGTAAATGTATACATTTTAGCACAATCAATTCAGGAACTAGATAATGATACTTCGAGAAAATGGATTGAGGGTTCCTTAGACATTCCAGGAGCAAATGATGAGGAACTGCTAGAAGTACTCATGTCTACAGGATTCTGGATAGCAGAGCTTCGAGAGCAACGCTCTCGTCTGGGTCACTTAGTCGTAGTTAATGGTTTCGATACTGATGGCAGGCTTTGCATTCGAGATCCTTGGAATCAAACCCAATATAAAATGGATAAATATACTTTTTTGCAATACTGGACGCTTCAAGGCATATATCTTATATCTTAAAAAATTATGAAGACTCAAGTCTTGAAAATTCAACCAAACACTGACACAAATTTCTTGAAGGTTTGTATGTCAATTGGTGATGAACAACATCAGTTCACATTTTCACGCCAGTTCGACCAGATTGCAAATCGTCAATTACAAATTATAAATTATGACAATAATTTTGGAGATACTTTTAAATACAACCAACACATTATTGGCGAGGTAATGAGTCTTGTCCGCAAGTTTTTTAAAGGAGATGAGCTGACCCTACCTCAAGAGATTGGTGATTTTGGTACACCTGAAGAAGCATTAGCATTACAAAAGCCGTTCAATCAGTCTTCAACAACTGACCCAGAATCAATTTTGACTGACAAAGGTTTAAATGTATTTGATTCTCAAAGACAGGAACAACATCGACAATTTGTTGAGAGTTTTTATAGGCGTATACGCGGTCACATAACAGGAACATCTGACCATCGAAGTGTTGTCACAGGTTCAACCGAACCTCGACGCTTAATGCCAACTGGGTATCTTTCGCCGTTACCAGCAGCTTCAACAGTCAGTAGTGAGCAGCAAAATACTTTTCGTCCTAGTAACTGTGGTTTAGTAATTAACTTAGCAGCAGATTGGAATCAAAAGCAATTACCTGTTGATTTGAGCATTCGTTTCAGCGTTTTTCTACCCAAAATTGATTTGAGTAAAACTGTTGACAGGTCACTTCGACCAATGTGGCAGCGTTTTGATATCAGTGCTAATATCAGTTCTACTATTCAAGATTTATTAGATAGTTCTCTTACTCTTGCCAAACTTAATCAAGATATTACAGAACAACTAAAAAATATCACTGAAGCACATCAAGCAGATTCTTTGGCTTGGTTATTAGGACTAAATCCAACCATTGATGATTTGACTGGTCCCGAAGTTGCCTTTGCTCAAGCAGAGAATTATAAAGCATTACAAGCACAACTGCGTCAGCGAATAGCTAACAAAAAAAGGAACAATAAAAATGACAATACCACTGCTGACGGTGAAATTAAGTTAGGTCAAGTTGCTCCCGTTAACTTCAAAGTTCAGGTAGAAGCGCAAAGACGAAGTTTAGGCGGACAAACGAGACTACGCTTATTTCTGAGAAATAAAAGTGAACAAATTGATGGTTTTGGCGACCCAAGAGATACGGGTTTATTTGGAGCAAGTCTTGCAGTTAAATTACCGAAAGAAATTTGGCAACCAATAGAATTATCTCGATTTCAGATATCTTATCAAGTTGATTCTACTGTTCCTGCTCAAGGAATTAACTGTACACCGCAATTTGAGGAGATTAATGGTGTAGTTCGTATTTGGACTGAGTTTTTACCAATTTATTGGCAAAAAAGACTTTATACTGCTGGCATTCAAGCACCCTTTAAAAATTTGGCAAAAGCTGATGGAGATGCTGACCTACAAGTACTCCAATCGATTTTGCTTCAGATGCAGGAGTATCGAGATAATTGGCAAGCATTAATTAACCAAAAACATCCACAAACAGGAGGGACTCAACATAGCACTGATGCTCAAAAAGATTTGGACAATTTTCAACAAGAAATTCAGCGATTTGAGCTAGGTATTCAGGTCTTATCAAATCCAAAATATGCACAGTTGCGGCGAGCTTTTAATCTAATGAACCAAACGTTCGCCGAAATTGACGATAAACGCAAACAGCGTCATAAATCTCCTTATGAAAACTGGCGACCTTTCCAAATAGTTTACATTGTGTCTAACCTTGCTGCCTTGGCAGCGCGACAATGGACAGGAGATTTTGCTAGTAACGCCCTAGCACAGGTTGACCATGCGGCTGTGGTTCATTTTCCCACAGGCGGTGGTAAATCCGAAGCAGTAATGGGAATTATCCTGACTCAAGCATTTTTTGACCGCTTGCGGGGTCGAGATTGGGGTGTTGTGGCTTGGTTGCGCTATCCCTTGCGCTTACTAACTTATCAACAGTTGCAACGCTTTTTGGACACTTTGGTTGTTGCTGATGAAATCAGAAAAACACAACCAGATTTAGCTAAAACACCTGAATTTACAGTGGGTTATTACGGCGGTCGAGATAATAGCCCTAACTCTCTTAAATCTGTTCCTGATGAGGTTGAAAAGTACAAAGGGCAAGCTAGAAAACAAATGCAAGCTGCGGGTGTACAACCTCCTAAATATTTGACATTGGCAGATGTTGGCTACTACGTTCCTAGCTCTATCCAGCAGTATCGTATGGTGATGCGTTGCCCCTACTGTGGATTAGAAAATGTTCACACTTTCATTGATCCTCAAACCAAAGAACTTCGACATCGCTGTGGTCCTCTCAATGAACCTTTACCTCAAGGTGCTTGCGGTCGGGAAATTCCACTCTACATAGTTGATGAAGATATTTATAGCCGACTACCGACTTTGCTGGTAGGAACTCTCGATAAAATTGCCAACATCACTTTCCGTCCAGCCAGTCGTACTTTGTTTGGCGCAGCATCGCATATTTGTTCGGTGCATGGTTTTGCTGCTAACTATACTTGTCATAAACAGGGTTCAGTAGGTGGATGTACTCGTAAGAATTTAAAACTTATCTCTACACCACCTGTTGACCCTGGTATACCTCTGATTTTTCAGGATGAGTTACACCTACTGCGCGAAGAGTTGGGGACTTTTGATGGTCATTATGAAGCTCTCATCGATGCCATTCACCAAGAACGAGGAGCTAACCGCCCTAAAATACTAGCAGCAACCGCAACGATTGAAGGGGCAGAACAACAAATCAGGCATCTTTACTGGCGAGAACTTTCTCAATTTCCAGTGCGAGGGCCTGCTCAGGGGCGCAGTTTTTATGCAAACGAACATAGCCGTTATGTAACCAGAGGCTTTATTGGACTACGCCCGACAGCCGCAAATGCCCTTGATGCTTCAATGTCTTTAATTTTAGCTTTGCGAACTGAGTTAGAAATTATTCGTAATAATCCTACAAATTATAAGGTAGAGTATGGACTAAGTTCTTTAACCGATGATCAATTTTTGCAGTTGGTTGATGAGCATGACCTTTGCTGTACTTATGTAAACTCAAAAAATGATGGTTCTGATATTCGACGTTCTATTAATGAACAAGTAAAAGCAGTATTACGAGAACAATTTGGAGAAGACAAAGCCAATGCTATGCTTCCAGAAGCAATAACTCTTTCTGGAGATGATGGCATTGATGTAGTTAAAGAAGTTCTCAAGCGGATGGAAACACCACAGAGAAATTTAAAACCGGATGACCCAGAACGACTATCAGATGTAGTAGCAACCAGTTTAATTTCTCATGGGGTCGATATTGACCGACTCAATTTGATGTTGTTTTACGGATGGACTAGCACAACAGCTGAATATATCCAAGCATCAAGTCGTGCTGGACGAACTGTTCCTGGTTTAGTGTTTATTTTATTCAGACCGCAACGCGCTCGTGAAAGAGCTATTTTCGACTATTTTGTGAAAGCGCACGAATATTTAGACCAAATGGTGGAAGCTGTTCCCATTGACCGCTTTGCTCACAATGCACTTTATCGAACAGCTTTTGGTTTACTGCTTGGGCGTTTGCTTCACATTGATGGTCCAATGACGCGCCCAGGAAATCAGGAAATCGACCTAGCAGAATTGGACAAAATTGATAAATTACGAGATTTAATTCATGGTATTGGAACAGGACGTTCACCAGTTAGTTTGAGCGCAGTAATTCACAAAATTTCTACAACTCTCAATCCAAGTGGTTTAGCAGAAGGAGAGGTTTTTCAAAGACCATTAAACTTAGTAGAAAACGCTTTCCTCTCTCAAATTGAGCGCATTGTACAAGACCCTAATGAATCGAATCAAGTAACAAGTGCTTTAACAAAAAATGATATTCCTGATGATTTCCGCTTATTACTGTCTTTGCGAGATGTAGATGCTGGTATTCGGATTACTGGGTACTAACTATTTTTAACCGGAGAATAAATATGAGTCAACAATCATATACTCGTTCTAAAGGTCAAATATTACGCCGATTTGAACCTGGAAGTGTCGCAACAATTCCTATTGGGACTATTGAAGTTATTAAACATTATGCACGTAAAATAGATGACTTGGGTAGGGATTTACAAGATGCTGTGCGGCAAGAATTAACTCGTTGGAAGCATTTAGATGCTCAGATGGAAGCCTTCCGAAGATACACCGCAGAATGTGTTTTTGTTACTACTCAATCGGTTAATGGGAAAAGATTAGATGTGCGCGAATGCGCTAAATGTGGAGCGATTCGTTACATGAGACAATGGAGAGGAGAGGCAGATGCGACCTGCCATCGTTGTGGTCATCCTACCTTAAACGAAATTCCATTTGTGTTTGCTCATGCTGATGGCACAATGGTTCAATTAACCCCCAGAGTTTGTCCCGTTCACGATTTAGATTATTTAGTTTTAGAAAGAGGGTATCAAAAACGCTGGCGGTGTAAGATTGAGGGCTGTAATCACGCAGAAACAATTGTCCTTCCTTTAGCAAGGCAATCGATTATGAAGCGTCCCGATGTGGTGGATTCTGTAGAGGCAAGAACTGGAAAACCGCCAAGCCCAATGATGACACTAACTAACGTTTCTGATAACAAGCTTCAAGTTGTTCACTCAATTTCTCGAATTAACCCAACTCCAAATGTTGAAAAGTTTTTAGCTCATTCAGAATCTCTTTCTGCTCTTTTAGCAATCCATTTAGGTTATTTTAATAGTCAATGTAAAAATATTTGTGAAATAACAGAAATTATCCGAGTTCTTGGTCAAGGTACACAGGAAGACCAAAAGGAATTGGAGCAATTAATTAAAACGCTTCAAATGAGTGGTTTAGATGAAGCAACAATCCAAACAATTTTGTCTAACAAAAAACAAGTCCAAGAGAGTGAGGCAGGAGGCCCAGTAGTTGCAGAATTGAGAAAAGCACTCTTACAACTTTCTCTTAGTACAAAACAACTTTTAGGAGATGCTAAGGCTGAAAGAGAAACACGAGATCGCGGAGAAAGTTTAACAACAGCACAGGAAAATGCTCGCACTCTTCGAGAGCAACTGAGTGACTATGCTGTGCTAATGGATTTAAAGCGTAAAACCCTTAATGATACTGTCAAGGATTTGGGTAAAATTAGCTCTCCCTTCTGTGCCAATCTACAAGCAGCAGGGGATTTAATGCGTAAAAGCCTGGGAATTAGTCAAGTGACGGTGATTCAAGACTTACCTGTTTTGCATCTCGCTTATGGGTATACTCGCTTATCTCACCAACCAGAAGCTGCTGTATTGTGGGCATTTGACCGGAAAAACTTTGATTTGGCAGGTGACGAACCAAAGGGAAACTGGATTCCCATGCCCGTTTATAAACTAACAACTGAGGCACTTTTGTTCCAGTTTGATGCCAAAAGGATTGTGAAATGGCTCCATGCCAATAATTTAGCTCCCGATCCAGCTAGCATCAGCGAACCAACACTTTGGCTTTTGGAGCGTCATAGTCGGATTACTAGCCGTAGTGGGCCAGCTTTTGATGATAATTTGTCTCCAGATTTTCTAATTCCCTGGTTGGTGAGTTCGGCATTACACAGTGCCAATCATCTGTTAATTAAGGCGATCGCTGACCAAAGCAGTTTCGGCGAAACTGCTCTTTCTGAACATTTACTTTTTAGTCTCAACCAAACCATCGTTTTTGTAAATCGCTTACAAGAATTTTCTCTTGGCGGACTGAAAACCTTCTTTGAGCAGCGTCTAGATCAAGCATTCCAAAGCCTTTTGCAAGAAAGAGGCGATTGTATGTTTGACCCTTATTGTGAAGAGACTTTAGGTGGTGCTTGTAATGGATGCTTGCATTTACCGGAAGTAGTTTGTCGCCTGTTTAATAATGCTCTCAGCCGCATACTGCTTTACGGTGGTGAAATTAGTGCAGACATGGAGGGTGTGCAAAGAACCCTTTGGCATGATTTATCATCTGTGGTTGGCTCTGATCACTTTATCGGTCTGTGGGATAGTAGTTTGGATTAGGCTATAACTTTTACAATGGCTGGATTCTTTGGGTGATGTTAAGCCAATACTAAAGGATATTACCACTGCTAAAATTCACAATTTTGCTGCCGAAGCAGGGGTTTTAGATGCCCGGTAAATCAAATAACGGGACTTAATGTGCTTTTACCCATTGCATGACCAAATTGTGAACCATACTGTGACGGGGTGAAATGAGCAGGCGCGACCTGAACTGGTCGTTTAGAACGCGGAACCTATTCCGCTAAGGGATTCACACCCCTTACCCTCACGGAAACGACTCTAAGAAAGAGTT
>NZ_JBTYKD010000318.1:0-24695 GCF_054880495.1 Nostoc sp. | reverse complement strand
CCCCGATGAATCTTTTCCTACTGCTGCAACTGAGTTATTTTGAATCGCTGCATTTTGATTAAGCTGATTAAACCACAACGCCGAAGGCTGAATCGTCAATAATGGCGGCGCTTGCGGATTTGTCGCACTAAAGAATCCTTGATTCCCAAACTGCACTCCATTGGCTGTTGTCCCAACAAAACTCCCCTGCACATCTAACCGCGCATTCTGCCCAAATAAAATCCCATTGGGATTAATCAAAAACAAATTTGCTGCACCAGCAACTCCCAATGTCCCGAAAATATTTGACGCATTTCCACCCGTTACCCGCGTCAATATATTTTCTATCCCAATAGGATTGGCAAAATACACTCGTTGCCCATCTGGGATATTGAACTCACTGAAACTATGAAAAAGATTGCTTCCTCGTGCTGCACCACCCTCAATTTTGTCGCCCAGTGCGCCATTAATTAACACATTTTGCTTGATTTGAGAAGCTTCTCCACCCAATGTATTATCGGGTGTAATTTGTGCCTGGGCTGGTGAATAAAGGCTGAATGCAGTGGATATGAGACATAATAAATAAATAATACTTTTAATACTGGCTTTTTCAGAATGATGTGCTTGATTCATAAGTAATTTTCCTTGGAAAAATTAAAATAATAGGACTTACGCACTGTACAAATGCATCGTGATGTACATTAACGATCTTGAGGTTGTTTTAGGCTTTTCTTAATTATCCTGCGATCGTAAATAGATCATGCTGTAGGGGCACAGCATTGCTGTGCCCTTACGAAAAATATGGTTTTTAACCTTGATTCATATTTGGTATTTCTTGTCAATGCGTAAGTCCTAAATAAAATCCACGATATTGCTTATGCAAATGTTTTTTATCAGTTGTGAGAAGTCCAGGCTAGATGATCATTCAATAATACCAGCAGATAGCAGCTTACGTAAATTGCACAAAACTGCACACTTTTGAAACTTTCAGTTTGTTCTGCTGATTTATGGTAGTTTAAACAATAAAAGCTATAGCATTTCCTAATCTAGTCAGGTACAGCTTAACCTCACCCCGATAAAGCTGTGCTTTATCTCCCCTCTCCTTAATAAGGAGAGGGGCTGGGGGTGAGGTTTTAATTAATTTGAATAAGAATAACTTTATCGCATTTTCAATATGAAAACCAAAAATCAAAAGATATTGCTCTCTGTGCCTCGCCTGATGCACATATTGCTGAAGGTTGTAAATTTTGGCAAGATGCTAATTCATCTCTTTATCCACCAACATCAAAAGCTAAATCGTCATCAATTTATCAAAGTATTATTTTTCGCAACCCTCCTAATCTGTTTATTCTTTGGACAAGTCGTATCCGCACAAACTCCAAATGCTAGTTTACTCGTTGAACAAGGAATTAAAGACTATAATGCCGGAAATTTTCCCAATGCGGTAAAACACTGGCAAGAAGCATTAAATCAATATAAAAATAATCCCTCAGAGGCGGCGATTGTCAATGAAAATTTGGGGCGTGTCTACCAACAACTAGGACAAAACAAAGAAGCTATTGAGTCGTTATCGGCAGCAATTCGTGACTATACTGCTGTGGAAAATTTCCAGCAAGTGGGACGAATGCAGTCAGAACTCGCCCAAGTTTACAGCAATTTGGGACAACCTCGCAAAGCGATCGCACTTTTATGTGGTCAACTGGTAGAAAAGTCGAAAATATCAGAAAATCAAGGGAGTCAGCAAATAGAATGCACTCCCGAAAGTGCCGCACAAATCGCCACCAAACACAACGACAAACGCGGTAAGATTGCGGCTTTGGGAATTCTCGGTGAGGCGTATCGGTTAATCGGAAATTATGACCAAGCAATTATATATTTACACGCGGCGCAACAAGTCTCTCCAGAATATGACTTTTTGGTGTTAAATAGTTTGGGTAATGCTTACAGAAGTCGCGCTCAATTGCATGAGTTACAAGCAAATTCTGCAAACCAAGCTGGTATTGTCACTAAAGAAAAGGAATTTACCAATAAGTCGGCGGCAGATTACAACCAAGCCCGCGAATATTTTCAGAATAGTATCAAACTTGCCCACAACCAAAAACAACCTTTAGCAGAGATGCGGGGATTATTAAATTTAATTCAGTTGGGTTCCCAGACAAATGAAACGAAAGTTATCAGCGATGAAACCTTTAATAATGCCCATAAAGATGCTTTGAAGCTTCTCGAAGATTTACCCGATTCAGCAACAAAAGTTTATGGGGCAATTGATTTAGCATACTTGCAGCGCCATTCTCAAGGAACTTCGCCCTTTACCTACTGTTCAACTCAGATACTTTCATCGGATAACGAAGCATTAAATTTGCTGAAAAGCTCAGTATTAATTAGTAATAACTTACAAGACAATCGTCTACAATCTTATGCTAATGGTGCTTTAGGACATTTTTGGGAATGCCATCAAGATAGTAAACAAGCATTAAGATATACCCAAAATGCAATCATCGCCGCAGATAAAAAGTTGAGTGCAAAAGATAGCTTGTATTTGTGGGAGTGGCAAGCTGGACGGATTTTAGATCATAAAAATCGCAAAGAAGAAGCGATCGCATCCTATCAAAGAGCATTTGAAATCTTGGAAGATATCCGCCAGGATATTTTGACCGCAGAACGTGATGTGCAGTTTGACTTCCGCGATGTCGTTCGGCCATTGTACCGCACATTGGCGCGATCGCGGCTCGATCTGTTGGAAGTTGGGGCAATTGCAGACAAAGGACGTGCGAAGGAATTATCGCAAGTAGTCGAAACCATCGATGCGTTGAAACTTGCAGAATTACAGAATTATTTTGGTAATGATTGCATTTTGAGTGGGTTGAATCCCAAACAGGTGGGCGAACTCCTGGAAGATAATAGTGCAGCGTTTAAGAATACTGGGTTTTTGAGTTCGATAATTTTAGATGGCAAAACCGGGATATTATTGCAATTACCTAATCAGACAACCAAATTTAAGTGGATTGAAGACCCCAATCAAAAAGGTACAAGTAAGATAGTTAGCAGCGACAGGCTACAGAAAAAAATTGCCGAGTTTCGTACTGGATTAGTTAGAGGAGAAGAAGAAGTTAACTACGATACAACAACTGCGGCAGAGCTTTATGATTGGATAATTCGCCCCTTTGCTGGAGATATTAAACCTGAGACAGTCAAAACCCTTGTGTTTATTCAGGATGGGTTTTTGCGTAGTGTACCAATGGCAGCACTTTACGATCGCCAACAACAGAAATACTTAGTCGAAACCTACGCAGTTGCTACAACTCCTAGTTTACGACTTACTACACCCAAAGTACGCGATGGTCTCCGACCGACCAGAGGTCAACGCAGTACGCAAAAGGCGTTAATTTTAGGTTTGACACAACCAGCCACAATTGATGGAAAGTCTTTTGGTAAGCTTTTTTCAGTTCCCGAAGAAGTCAGTGCAATTAAAAGTCTATTTCCCAATTATACCGACCTGATCGACGATAACTTTGTCCCCGAAAGTTTTAAACAAAAACTTGAGAAAACAACATACCCCATTGTCCATATAGCTAGTCACGCTCAATTTGGCATTATTCCCGAAGACACCTTCATTGTCACAGGCAAAAACCAAAAACTTACCATCAATCAATTAGAAAACTCACTGCAAAACCTCAACAGCAAATTAGATAGCGTCGAACTTCTCGTACTTACGGCGTGTGAAACCGCAGTTGGCGACGACCGGGCCACACTAGGATTAGCTGGAGTTGCATTACAAGTTGGCGTTAAGAGTGCGATCGCGTCTTTGTGGAGTGTCACAGATGCATCGACAGCCGAACTAGTCAAAACATTTTACACCAATTACCGCAACGCTGGTATGAGTATTGCAGAAGCACTGCAAAAAGCCCAAATTAGGATGATTAATGCTAAGAAATTACCGTCATCTGAAGGTATAAATATCAAGTATGATAACCCAGTATATTGGGCGCCAATGATTGCGATCGGTAATTGGCTTTGAAACCCACAAATCCCCCTGACTTTTCATGGAATCTAGAAAATCTCTCTCCGTTTCGGATATTGGAAAACCTCACCCTGTCCTGGCGGACATCCCTCTCCTTACTAAGGAGAGGGACAGGTTTTGCGTAGCATAACCAGAGTGAGGTTTTTTGCGCTCGGATATTGGAAAACCTCACCCTGTCCTGGCGGACATCCCTCTCCTTAGTAAGGAGAGGGACAGGTTTTGCGTAGCATAACCAGGGTGAGGTTTTTTGCGCTAACTATGCGGAAGTTAATCATTATTCAATAATTCCAATCAATATTTGCATTAAAACATCTAAATCATCAGGCACACGATACAAAGTAATATCTTGAGTAATATGAAGAAGCTGTTGTTCTAATAAACCAAAACACCAAGCATCACCTACTGTGACTGCACCATAAAGAATATCTTGTTCTTCTGCTATTGCCAAAGCGATTAACTCTGCTGATAGTTGAGTAAAACCTCTTGACAAATCGTCGTTTTTAGCCTCAACTACCAAAAAATTTTTACCTCTTTCATCTGTGTTGGTATTTCGCAGTAAATAATCTAGATTACCTTTCAGTTGAGAACTTACCTTGAGAGGAT
The DNA here is from genome assembly GCF_054880495.1 of Nostoc sp. Lineage (NCBI taxonomy): Bacteria > Bacillati > Cyanobacteriota > Cyanophyceae > Nostocales > Nostocaceae > Nostoc > Nostoc sp. The sequence continues at coordinate 20,092 of NZ_JBTYKD010000318.1, read as the reverse complement.
ATTCTAAACGCATTTGACACTTACAAAAACGCACTAATTCCGAAAGTACTGGTGCCACCAGAATTTCTCGACGTGCAGTTTCACTCGATAAAGTTACTAGTGGTAACAACTCCTCGATTTGCTGACGTAATTCAGGTAAACGTTGTGGTATACGTTGAGAAGAGGGTAAGGTCATACGCGCACGCGAAAAGCTATAACCCAATTCAGCTAAAATATCTTCTGTTTCATAAGGTAACTCGAAGTAAGAACGAAAAGTGTAACTCTGTCCTTCTTGCAAAATTTTTAGTTTAGACATAATAAATCCGACATATAGCTAATAAGAAAGCGTCCTAACTCTTCCACACAGTGAAGTCAACTTAGCCTAATTATAAGTATGTTGATTCGTTTTAAGGGCGGTCTTTTATGCCTAAATTGTTTCTAACAAATAAATCATACCTTTCACTGACATTTTCGACTGAGTACCAACCGTCCATCAGCAAGTCGATAAGCACCAGTAGGTTCGATAATTAGCTCGCCTTTTTTCCAAGTCCGCGATGTGTTATCGCTGACATTTCGCACCTCACCAGTCGAATAGATTGAGATTGAAGCATCGTTAGGGCTGTTACGTAAAGCACCAGAACCCGTGATGAAAAATGTACCGTCTTGCTTGGGACTGCGAACAATGCAACTATTGGCGATCAGGGCGTTAGTATCGATGACGTTTGGTGAGAATTCGGTGAAGCTGTTTTGAATAGAATTGGTATCGGGTGCATTAATTTTAATTACACCTGAAACGCCTAATGCGGAACTTGCAGTAATATCGCTTTTATCAGTTGGCTTTGGACGCGGCTCGATACCAAAGATACCTTGCGAGTTGATTTGGACTTTTCCGCCTGTGCCGGTGTATGCGTTGGCGCTGATGTCACTGTTTTCTTCGGGGATGGCGACGATGAATTTGGAGTTGATATTGATATTACCGCCATCGCCACCAGCTTCGCTTTTACCTGCGGTGCTGGAAATGAAACCGCCACGGCGCAAAAGTAATAAATCAGCGATATTGAGGGTGATGTTACCACCATTACCTGCATTCGTTGAAGAAGCGATTCCACTATTGCTTTTACCAAGAATTTCCAGAAAATTAGCATTAATTCTAATATCTCCAGCTTCACCTTTACCTATGCTGCTGGAGATAATTTGGGCATCACGTATGTCAAGATTATTGGTAGTAATATCTATATCACCACCTTTACCGTTACCCCTTTTCTGAACTGATGATGTTATACCAGTGAATAACTCACTGTCTGAACCGTGTAAATTAATTTGCTCGGCATTAATCGTAATATTTCCTGCATTACCTTGATTAAATGTGGTAGCAGAAATTTCTCCGCCATTGCTGAGGTTTAAGCGTCCTGTTGTAACATCAATGCTTCCCCCAGAACCAATTCCTCCCGTTTGCAATTCAGCAAATAAACCTGATGGTGCAAATGAACCATCTAGTCGTTCTCCACCAACCCCAGTAATATCAATAGAATCAGTGGCATGAACCACCAAATCACCCCCTTGTCCTCGCCCCGGCTGCACTGAGGTTGAAATGTTTCCACCATTACTCAACCGCAACCGTTCCGTGTCAATCGTTATCGTGCCACCTCTTACATCTGCATTACTTGCAGTCACATCTGAGGATAAGTAACTGTCTAAGTAACTGTCACTGATATCATGAAGACCCCCATCCAATTCTACATCTTTGGCGTGGATAGTAATATTTCCTGCATTACCACTGCTTCTAATGGATTCGGTGCTTATATATCCTCCTTGAGTTAGGGAGAGTCGAGGCGTTTCAATTGTTACATTGCCACCATTCCCAGAGCCAAAGCCAGTGTTACTTGATACATAGCTTCCTTGAGTTAGGGAGAGTTGGGGCGTTTCAATTGTTACATTGCCACCATTCCCAGAGCTAGCAGTATCACTTGATATATTACTACTACCGCTAATATCCACGTATCCACTAGCTTTAATAAAAATGTTAGCTGCATTTGCATTGCTAAAGGTAGTCGTTCTGATATCACTCCCATCTTTGAGATTGAGTCGCTGGGTTTCAATGGTGATATCCCCTGCTGTTGCTTGAGTTGTACCTCCGAGTGGTAGAAAAACACCTGTAGATATATCACCTTGAGTCACCTCAACCGCATTCCGAGCCTGAATGGAAATAGAGCCGACACTTCCAGTACCATATGCAAGTGCTATCACTCCACTTCCTGATAAATTATTTTGAACTCGCAAAGTGCCTGTTTCAATTTGTATATTGCCTGTTGAACCCGAACTTGAACTGTAGAGTCCCAAATTACCTTGGTTAGTGATATTGACGGCATCTGTAGCTCGCACAGTTAAGTTCCCCCCATTACCTGCACCTCCAGAGTTAACAGAGATATAGCCACCATTGACGTTAATCGACTCCCTAGCATTGAAGGTGAGGTTCCCTCCATTGCCTTCACCATAGCTATATATGCCAAATTTACCACTATTTTCTACTGTTCCATCTCCGGTAATTGTGATTTTCCCGGCATTGATGGTAATATCACCACCCGCACCCGCAGCATTGCTGTCGGAAGAAATCGAACTGCGGTCAGTGACATTGACGGCATCTGTAGCTCGCACAGTTAAGTTCCCCCCATTACCTGCACCTCCAGAGCTAACCAAGATCAAGCCACCATTGACGTTAACCGACTCCCTAGCATTGAAGGTGAGGTTCCCTCCATTGCCTTCACCATCGCTAAATATGCCAAATTTACCACTATTTTCTACTGTTCCATCTCCGGTAATTGTGATTTTCCCGGCATTGATGGTAATATCACCACCCGCACCCGCAGCATTGCTGTTGGAATAAATCGAACTGCGGTCAGTGACATTGACGGCATCTGTAGCTCGCACTGTCAAGTTTCCTGCATTACCTGCACCTCCAGAGCTAACATCAATAAAGCCACCATTGACGTTAACCGACTCTTTAGCATTGAGGGTCAGGTTCCCACCATTGCCTTCAGCACGGCTAAATGTGCTAATTTTACCACTATTTTCTACTGTTCCATCTCCGGTAATTGTGATTTTCCCGCCATTGATGGTAATATCACCACCCGCACCCGCAGCATTGGTGCCGGAAGAAATCGAACTGCGGTCAGTGATATTGACGGCATCTGTAGCTCGCACAGTTAAGTTTCCCCCATTACCTGCACCTCTAGAGCTAACAGAAATAAAGCCACCATTGACGTTAACCGACTCCCTAGCATTGAGGGTGAGGTTCCCTCCATTGCCTTTACCATTAGTCGATGCGCTAATTTTGCCACTATTTTTTACTGTTCCATCTCCAGTAATTGTGATTTTCCCGCCATTGATGGTAACATCACCACCCGCACCCGTAGCCTCAGCATTGCTAGCAGACAAAATCGTACTGCCGTTAGCGAGAGTTACTGCATCGTTGGCTTGAATTTGAATATCACCACCCTTCGCTGCACCAGAAGTAACACTCAGAACGCTAGAGTCGTTGTCTAAATTAAATTGAGTCGCATCAACAATAATTGAGCCGCTATTGTTACCGAAAAGACTAGAACCGTTTAGAGCGATTTTTCCACCAAAAAGCTCAATTGCACTATTTTCACCTGTAGCGAAAATGTTTGCATTCGTTAAGTTGATGGGTGCGCGTCCGAAATTTTCTGGGAAATTAAAACCCAATGAGGAGCCATTGACATTCAGCCCAACGGTTGTATCTGTACTGACTGCTCCCAATTTCACTTGTCCATTTTCCGTAGACAAAGAACTACCATCCAAGCCAATTTCACCACCCATAAGTGCTAAAGTGCTACCAGAACCAACAGACAACTCATTAACTGCTTGGTTAGTAATACTTCCTGGTTGCGAACCAAATTGCAAACCAATTGGTACATTGATACTCAACAACGGCGGTGCTTGGGGATTTGTAGCGCTAAACTCTACGCCATTGGGAAAGACTAAACTATTTGCTGTTGTCCCCAAAAAAGAACCCTGCAAATCCAAACTCGCATTTTTACCAAACACAATCCCATTGGGATTTAGCAAAAACAAATTTGCATTACCTAATACTCCCAATTTCCCGAAAATATTCGACGAGTTACCACCAGTAACGCGAGAAAAGATATTTGTTATCCCTTCTGGATTGGCGAAATAAACGCCTCGACCTTCACCTACGTTAAAATCTTGAAAACTGTGAAATAGGTTAATACCACGAGCCGCACCGCCGCCGATGCGGTCATTATCTTTATTAATCGGAATGATAACCGATCGCTCTATTCCAAGGGTATTATCGGGAGTTAACTGAGCAAAAGTAGGGTGAATAGAAACTGCGATACCACCCACGCACCCGAACAATCCCACTACACCAAACCGCAAAATTTCCACCATTTCTATTCTCCCCACTGCCTCTATATTCTTTCGCTGGAAATTCTCTGGATATCTTCGATGCGTTGTTTAATGATTTGGATATTGCCTTCGCTTCCTGTGGGGATTTCAGACTGTGCGAGTTCTTGAACTAAAGTTGCTCCAGTTTGACCCAATTTACCATTACTGGTTGCTTTCAATGCTTCTTCAAATGCTTCATACCACAGTTCATTTTCCGCATAATAATTTGCGCTTTCTGGGATGCTAGAAAATCGGTTCTTAGCTAGTGATTGAGGATTGATGACGGTAAAATCTGCATTGCTCACAATTGGACTCGCTTCGCAGTCAATTGCGATTTGCCAGAAATATGTTTTACCTACAGTTAGTTCAGGATAATCGGTGGGAAGTTTTAATTTGTTGATCCCGATTATTGTTGATATTTCTTTAACTTTGCTGATTTGTTTCACGGTTTTCGGTGAATCAAATTCAAAGAGTCGGAATCGCACGGTTTGGGAACTTGACATATACCAAGCAAACATTGGACGTGTGGAAGCGGTTTTACCGACAAATGTCACAGGTGCAAGCTGCGTCACAGGGATACCATTACTCGAACATCCACGCGAACCACCCGCACGAGAATATCCACTGGCAGGTTTGCGATCGCGTGGTTTAAACTCAGCATTTGCGGGAGCTGCGCTAATTAAAAAAATCACTCCCACAATTAAACTTGTAAGTCTGCGGCTATGTAGCCAAAATCCCAAATATTTATCACTCATGGTAAATGTTGGTAATTGTATGGTTATCTACTAATAAGAAGACTTTTAAAATCTAAACTTCCTTCGTAGGTTTCCAACTAAGTTCGCATATTGTCCCGCGAGGCGAAAGTGATTCTCGTCGAAACTCTCCTTTTAATTGTCTGGCGAGTAGTTTAGAATGTTTTGTGCCTTTATTTTCGAGCTTTGATTGAATCCCAGAACCGTTATCTTTGACGCACAACTTGTATTGATTTGCACCATAAACACCCGTTGCTTGAACACGCTTTACTCCTTGGGCATGTTTGCCAATATTACACAAAGCTTCTTCCAGAAAGAGACAAATTTCACGTTTTCGTTCCATACTTAAATATTTATCATCAATCGGGTCAAAATTGCGAATTTTTACTTTTAATGTTTTAAAATATTCAAAATCGTGACGATCTAATGTACTTGAATAAACTTCATATAACAAATCATGAAGCGGTCGATTCAATTCGAGGATCAATCCGCTTCCTAAACGCAAACTCTCTTCCTTTGTTAATGTTTCGAGTTTGAGAAATTCGCCAATTTCCCGAATTTCTCGATCGAGTTTTTCAAATTGTCCAAGCAGTTGTTCATAGGGTACATCTTTAGCACGCATGTGCTTTAATCCATAGGCTAGGGTTTGCAGGGGGCCATTATGAATTACGGTAAAAGTGTGTTGAATTGTGTTTTGACGTTCGTTAATTTGCGATCGCAAGAATTTATCGTGCTGGTAAAATGCAAAAGCACTCAAGCCAACCCCATTTACAGCTAATATGATCAAACTGGGTGCTACAGGAATCCATAGACCCCACAACCACAGCATCACATAGCCGTAGCTAAATAGACAAACTCCCGCTAGACAAACACTAAATAGATTTCTCCAGACAGATTGGGTCAGCCGTCCGATAATGATCGGTAGAAAACCCCAAATAACTATCCATATGTATTCTCCCATATCTTCCCAACTGTGCAACATTGGGCGACCATCGATTACACTACTGAGAATTTGACTGATGACGTGAGCATGATAGTCAACACCGTAAATCTGACCCTTTAATTCTAATGTGGGTAAAGCAGATGTATAAAAAATATCACCGACACTCAGATTTCGGTTGCCAACTAAGACAATGCGATCGCGCAACAATTTTGCATAAATGCTCTTATTTTTATCATTGAGAATATCGCGTAGCGACACAACATGAAAAGGCTGATAATTGTTGCGGAAGTTCATCAAAATTGACAATCCCCCATCCCCATGATTAATGTCCACATATCCACCGAAATTATCGGTGATCCGGGGTAATTCAGTCCCCTGAATCATGATTGTATTCGGGTCATTTTTCCCAGTTTCCAAATCAATCTTTTTGCTTTTAAAGTACCTAGTAACTAACTGTAGCGCTAGAGAATATTTATCTTCTTTCTCATTCTTCGGGTTGGTTGTATATAACAAATAGCGTCGATTTTTAGTATCTGCATCATTAAATAAATCAACAAATCCAATTTGTTCAGGTGGCAAACTTCGGGGTGGAGAAATCTCTGCTGGTCGTAATATTTTTTCAATACTAATAATATTAGTATTTTTTTGCCATACCTTGGCAAGTTGTTTGCCACCAGGTTCAACGGGAACGTTTTTGAATATATCCAGTCCAATTTCTAGCGGTTTATAGGTTTCCAGCTTGGTGAGTAACTCTGCAATCTTCCCATCTGGAACCGGATATTGCTTAACCCATTCAATATCTTTTTCGTCGATCCCCACAATTACTACACGTTCATCGGGTTTTTCTGGGGGACGCAGACGTAACATCGTATCCAGGAACATCCATTCTAAAGATTGCATTCCTCCAAGCATCCGGATCAAGATCACCAACACTAACACCAGTATTCCCGGAGGTGCAGCAACAGACCACAACCCAAATTCTTGGGTTATGCGATTCCAAATTCTCCTTCTCATCTAGTTTTTTTCAGCATTAATTTTCACCGTCTGTATTAATCAATTAAACCTTCTTCACGGGAACGAATTTCGGTTTGGATTCGCATATTTTTACCAGCTTGCTTGCAGTCTTCAGGATATACCCCCAAAACATCCTGAATCTTCGTCCAGTAAGTCCGCACGGCTCGTTCTGATTTATACATTCGTTCCGCGATCGTTCGATCTGTCAAACTCTCTTCAAAAGCCAACCGCAACACCTCCAACCATTCCGGTTTGAGTTCGATCCCGGTTTTGATGTCTTTCGTGTGAGTTGCACCATGAAGTGCCAAATTAACCCGCATTAGCATTTGATCTTCGGGTAATCCTTTGTCTGCGATCGCAAACCCACCTTGATGATTATCAATCTCGTGTTTGATCCGGATTAACGCTTTCACATAACTAGTTTGCACCATGAAATTCTGAAGGGGATATTCTTGCAGCAAAGTTTGCAATAGCTTAATTCCGGTATCAATTTCTGCTGTCTCCCCTTGCTGATCGGGAATTGATAAATCCATCACAATCAGGTCAAACTCGTGAAATTGAAGTTGATAAAGTGTCTCTTTTCCCGTCTGAGCCTTAATAATAGAAGCTTCGGGATACTCTCGACTTAATACATCCAGGGTACCAGTCAAAATTAATTGATGGTCATCGACAACAAGAATACCCAGCTTTTTTTCCACTGGTAAACGTCCATAAACTTGATCTTTTTGCAAACTTATCCCTACCATATTTTCACCTAATATGCATCCAAATTAAATTTTTCTTAAACTTTACGAAAATCCCATCCTCCACGGTGTTTACTTTGCTGACTTTTCACGGGATCTCGAAAACCTCTCTTGAAAAGCTTTTCGCTCTTCTTTATCTCTCTTCTAGAAGAGAGACTTTGAATTTTCTCCCTTAGAGCGTCGGGAAGGGGGTCAGGTTTTTCGTGGGCTTTTCCACATAACCTGAATTGTCAGGTTTAAGTAAGTAGGTGAGAATAAATCAAAGTAGATTAAGTAATGTAAAAAATATTCAGATGTGTTCCTAGTAAGGGCTACGCTGCGGGAACGCTTCTCTACGAGAGGCTTCTCTACGAGAGGCTTCGCCAACGCCAACGCCAACGCCAACGCCAACGCCAACGCGAATAGCCCTCAAATTAGGACTAAAGTCCTTACTACAAACCTGGAATTATTCACGCCGCTCTACTTACTTTGAGACTCATATCTTGCACATTTTACCCCCAACTTTACTCGTTGAAGTATGACTTATTTTAACTGGAGATGAATTTTCAAGCTATGCAGAAAAGTGCAAACCTGGAGATGTAAGTTTATTTTTATTAATCAATTTAATTTATAAATTGGAAAAACAAAGATATTTGCTCCTATTAGTAGTGTCAATGAGTCAACAGTATATCGTATTATCAGAAAAATTGAAGATATTCTCATCAGTTCAAGAGAATTTTCGCTTCCTGGAAAGAAAAAGCTTTCCTACCAAAATTCTCAGATAGAAGTAGTGGTAGTGGATGTTACGGAAAGCCCGATAGAACGTCCTAAAAAAAACAGAAACAATGTCCTCAAGACCAAAGGCTATCATCTAGAACACAACTTTGGACTATAAACAAGCGAATATTCGTTAATTGTGCAGTTTTCTGCAATCAGGCGATCGCATTTGTGCATTCTCCAGGTATAAAAGCTGCAAGCAAACAAGCAGAAAAGGTAGATGTGTGGCATAAATATTTCGGTTATTGTCTAACTCATCGGCAAGAGTAAAAGTACTGACCGCTAATTATTTCCTTGCTTCATGTTCAGAATTTCGCTCATTTAAGATTGCTGTTGTTACCCAAACCAAAATGGAATACCTGAATTTTTAAACAGTGAAATTTGAGAATAGCTCGACGCACGAAAATCAGTGTTTAGTTTGCTAAGAATAAAGTAACTAAGCCGCTAAAAAACTTACAACTGTACAACAGATTATCAATTACATCAGTAAAAAATTCAGATTGGTATTCATCAATCTATAACTTCTCCATCAAAGTTGTAGATTTTCTCAAGGATTGAAAAGGTAAATCTTGACTCATATCAAATAGCTCAATTACCAATATGACTGATAAAGACCAATGCTAAATTTAATGTCAGCTTTACCGCAAATTTATCAAACCACCACAATATTAAGGAGTTAAAAAGCGTCATGAATGCAATAGTAGAAGCTTTAAAACACAGCCCAATCTTTAGACGTAAGGAGAATGCTGGAGATATTTCCAAAGCTGTTGTCGTTCAAAATACAGCGATTGTTGAACATATTAGCAACAACACTCAAACAAAGCCAGGATTAACTCCAGGATTAACTTCTGATGAGATTGTAAAAGAAGCACCACCTATTACCCCTAACGTCTTCAATCAAGGAAATCCAGAACAACCTCTTGATGAGGACAAGAAAGAGTCTGGCAACGAACCACCTCCTACTCTGCCTAACGCATGGATTTACGATGGGCAAGCATACGATTTATCTGATTTCATCAAACGACATCCAGGTGGTGAGTTCTTCATTGGACGAATGAAAAATAGAGACATCACTATACTGGTCAATATTTTTCATCCCAATCCCCAAAAGGTTAAAAAAATCCTCAAGAAATATGCCTTGAATAGACAAGCTGTACCTGAAGACATTCATCCCAAATATGCTGCTCCAGAATTTTTATTCCGTGAAGGTTTTGATAGTTGGAGAGATACTCCTAAGTTTGATTTTGACAGCCAAGAGCGGCTTCTTGATCGGATCAAGACAAGACTAAATACCCCAGAAATGAAAAAGAAAATTGCTCAAATCGATTTCCTATTTGATGCGGTTACAATCATTTTAGGTATCATCTATATTCTTGTGCAAGTGCTGCGGTTAGGTTTTACGCAGTATATGCCAATTTATCTGTTTGTCCCTCTGATGGTGGGGCTGAGAATCTCACTAGCTGGTGCTGGTCACTATCTCATCCATCGACCACAAGTTGGGTTGAACAAAGCACTAGAACAGATTTTTGATATTAACTACGTTCCTATGGCTTTCGTAGTTACTGATGGCCACAGCTTAATGCACCATCCATGTACTCAAAGCGAAGTTGATATTAAGAGAAATGTTTTCACTGCGATGTTAGAACTGCCTCGCTTTTATAGGATTCCAATTCATAGCATACATAAATTTGCACATGTTCTTACTGGTATGTTCGTGCGGTCTTTTGAGATATGTATATTGGGGTTCAAGTTTGGTGTTAAAGACTTATACGGCTCTTGGCAAGGAAGTCTTCTTCATTATGTAGGACTGTTTGCTATGCGTATACTTCTTTTTGGTGAGTTAATTATGTTTTGGTTACATGGCGATATAGGAGCTTGGCTTGCCCAATTTATTCTAAGTCTATGGATTAGTACGTTCATGATTGTTGCTAGTCATGACTTTGAAGAAACAAAAAAAGATGACTCTATTAAAGAGACAGGAGATTGGGCAGTCTTTCAAATCCAAAACTCTTACGATTTGACGATGATTGGCAATAAGTATGTAGACTGCTTTCTGTCGGCTGGTTTGAGTCCTCATCGGGTACATCATGTACTTCCTTATCAAAAAAGTGGCTTTGCAAATATCATCAGCGAAGATATTGTCCGAGAAGAGGCAGAGAAATATAATGTCGTTTGGTTGCAACCAAAGAACTTCTTTATCGATCGCTTACCAATTTTGCTGAAACATTATTTATTAAGTCCATCAAGGATGGCTCAAGAAAATAAATTTGGAATTTTGCAGGAACATCTTCATCCACAACAATTACTGACATCGATACAATACATATTCAAAGGGTTTGCTGGTATTGGTTCAATCTAATCGGACAACACAGTTTTGATTCATACACAAAACATTTCTAGAGCAGGTAAACAGATTGAAGATATCCCGCACAGCACACTTATTTAACCCTAAAGTTTAACCAATCTGGAAAAACTGTCAGAAATAATTCAAGTGTTGCGGCGCTATTTAGGGGCAGATAAAGAATTTGTTTGTATTTTATCCTCAGCGTTCGCCTCCATTTCTCATTCACAGAAAATATCCTCTTAGGAGCCAACTCTTAAAGATTTCCTAAGATTTGTTAGCAATTTTTGCAGTGTACAAGTAATAAATAGGGAGAAAAGCTAGATGAATACTAAAACTACAACAAAAAAATACAAGCGAATAAGTAAATATCCTTTAACTGTCCCAATTCCGGTTCAAGGAAAACAGAGTCTTGAACAACCTAATGTTGTTAAGTTTCAGCAGCTTTTACCCACAATTGATGGTATTGCTACCGGTACTCCTAACAAAGTCATTCGCCAATCTGATGCAGCTAGTTTTGTTGCTCAACTTCCTAACTTGGCTGAAAATCAATCACGAATCGGTAAAATCTACAATAATACTCGAATTGAAACAAGACATCTAGCTATTGATTTGTTATCAGAAGAGGGAATGGCGCTAACAGCGAACGACAATCCGATTCAGTCTCGGATGCAATTGTATAAAGAGTATGCTTTTCCCCTAGCGGAGAAAGTTGCTAGAAAAGCATTAGAATCTGCGGCTTCCAGTGTAGAGACTAACAATTATTTGCACTCAAAGTTGAACATTGAAGACTCTATTCGCCTAATTGTTTTTGTCTCAAGTACAGGCTTCATTGCGCCAGGTGTAGACACAGAATTGATTAAGAAGCTGGGACTCAAACCAGACACAGCTAGAGTTACAGTCAATTTTATGGGTTGTGCAGCCGCAATGAATGGACTGCGTATTGCTTGCGATCATGTACTAGCTCATCCCAACAACAAAGTTCTTTTAGTCTGCCTTGAACTTAGTTCCGTGAATGCAGTATTTGCAGATGAAGTTAATGATGTAATTATTCATAGCATTTTTAGTGATGGCTGCGCGGCTGTAGTCATCGGAGCTTGTGAAAAAGAACAAGCGATCGCTCAAGGTAAAGTAGTAATTAAAGATCACCTCAGTTACCTGATAGAAAACACTGAAGATGGTATAGTTCTCGGCATCCGGGATAATGGAATTACTTGTCAACTTTCACGTCAGTTACCAGACTATATTAAAAATGGTGTGGGTTCAATTATCGAACGTTTTCTCGCAAGCCATTCCCTAACTAAAGACAATATCGATTTGTGGGCTGTTCATCCAGGTGGTACACGCATTATTGAGAACGCACAAAATTCTCTGGGACTAACTGATAATCAAGTTGCTGATAGTTGGGAAATACTACGTGAGTATGGCAATATGCTGAGTCCATCAGTATTATTTGTTATGGAAAGAATGCTACTTAAATGCCAGGATTTTAAAACGGCGAACAACTTAAATTATCAGAGTCAAAACGCATCTCAACAAACCAAAGTATTAACGGGAATTGCTTTTTCATTTGCTCCAGGGGTTGGAGTAGAAGGTATCCTGTTTCAGAAGCTATAGATAAAGAAGCGGTCAGAATTCAGAAGTCAGAATTAGAATAGGAAAAATAGAAGTATGAGATTTATTCGCTTTTTATTAGAAGTATCATGGCGAACCATCGTGATTGCAACTATCACAGGCTTAATTAGTGGTGTGATTAATGCAATGCTCATATCACTGATAAATCGAACTGTCAGTCAAGCATCATTCCCGAATGCACTGTTATATTTTGCTGGATTAGGTTTGATTGCTCTTTTCACTAGTACCATCACGCAATTCATCCTCATACATCTGTCGCAAAATGCCATTTACCAATTGCGATTAAAGATGAGCCAAAACATTTTATTTTCACCTTTGCAACATTTAGAAAGACTGGGAGAAAGCCGTCTACTTGCTACATTGACTGATGATGTGCGAGTACTTTCCCACGCGGTATCTGCGATTCCTAACATCTGTATCGATCTGGCTACTGTTATTGGCTGCTTTTTTTACTTGGCTTTGATTTCCAATATTATATTTGCGTTGACGATCGCTACATCTATTTTAGGAATGTGGTGCGTGCAGATGAGAATCGGTAAAGCACAAGGTTTGTTTGCCTTAGCACGGGAGGAAGAGGATAACTTATATAAGCATTTTCAAGGTCTGACGAGAGGCATTAAGGAACTGAAACTGCACAAATCAAGAAGAAAAGATTTTTACTCTCAGCACTTGCAAGGCAGTGTAACAAAGCTACGTCAAAAAAATACGATTGCAATGCAGAATTTTGCGATCGCTAATGGGTTAGGACAACTTTTACAATACTCTAGTTTAGCACTGGTGCTTTTTATCCTGCCCTCCTTAATTTTGATCCCACTGCCACTGCTATCAACTTACGTCCTCACCATGACCTACTTATCCCTGCCACTGCAAAACCTATTGCGTAGGTTACCAGATCTCTTGCAAGGCAATGTTGCTCTGGAAAAAATTGAAATGATGAAGCTATCATTAACAGAAGAATCGGAAAGCGATCGTCAAGTTAACGCTCACACCATCAAGCCAGCAACTCAACTTGAACTGAAACTAGAACTTGACCAAGTAACATATTCCTATCATGGTGTTAACCATGATAAAGGGTTTGGGCCACACGCTGGATCTTTGCATATCCCACCAAAACATCAGCACAAACCAAAACAAAAACATCAACCAGGAGATATGCCTCCATTGCCTCCCCAGGAAGAGAAAGGGTTTCTCCTCGGCCCAATTAGTTTAACTTTGCAGCCAGGACAAATAACCTTTATCATTGGCGGTAATGGTAGTGGCAAGTCAACTTTAGCCAAATTGATTACAGGGTTGTATCCACCAATAACTGGCTCAATTTATCTCGATGGAATACTAATCACAGAACAGAATCAGGAATGGTATCGCCAGCAATTCTCTGCTATATTTTCTGATTTCTACCTTTTCGACAGTTGTTTAGGATTCAATCATGCCAATCTCGATGGAGAGGTTGAAAGTTATCTCAGGCAATTGCAATTAGATCATAAAGTGCAAGTGAAAAATGGTGTTTTATCAACAATTAACTTATCCCAGGGACAGAGAAAACGCCTTGCTTTACTAACAGCTTATCTAGAAGATCGGCCTATTTATTTATTCGATGAGTGGGCTTCTGACCAAGAGCCACACTTTAGAGATGTATTTTACAGACAAAGCCTTGTCAAACTCAAAGAGCGCGGTAAAGCAGTTATCGTCATTACCCATGATGACCGTTACTTTCATCTGGCTGACCAAATAATCAAACTTGATTATGGCAAAATTGAACCCGGTTATGTTCAGCAAAATGGATACCTCAAATCAACCCCAAATGAACTTGGGAAAGCTGATGATTCATTCGGGTACGAAACTACAAAATTCAGCCAAACATAGGTGATACCAATTCTCCAAAAAGAAGCAACAGATGTGAATCAGGAAAGTCATACTGCATCTAAATTGCTCTCTTCGTAGGAAGGCGAAGCCCATTGCGAATTGCTATGAGTCTGGTTTTTATTCAAGGAGCGAACATGGCATTAAATCCTATCGATCCCATTAATTACTCAAATCTGCCTGAGCTAGACTCCAAATCTGCACTCCCAACCATCAAGAAACCAGTTATAAAAAAATGGTTACTAAGATTACTCTCTCTATTTCTGCTTGTGGGCGGTAGTTATCTTGCTTATAATCAACTTGTTAAACAACAACCGTTAGCAAATCAACGCCCACCAATAGTGCCTTTAGAACGGGGCAATTTTGGGATTACTGTGTCAGCCAATGGCACTGTTGAGCCTGAGCAGGTAATCAACCTCAGTCCTAAAACTGCCGGAATTATTAAAAGCCTGTTAGTTAAGGAGGGTGATTATGTCACCAAAGGGCAAGTATTAGCTCGCATGGATGACTCCAATTGGCAGGGGCAATTAATCCAAGAACGGGGAAAACTGGCACAAGCACAGGCAAATCTACGCAAACTGGTTGCGGGCAATCGCTCTGAAGATATTGCTCAGGCACAGGCCAAGCTAGAGGAATTACAAGCGAAAGTACGTAAACTTGTAGCAGGTAATCGCTCTCAGGATATTGCTCAAGCCCAAGCCCGTTTAAACCTAGCCCAAGTTAGTGTACGCAAAACCGAGGATGAATTTCGCCGCAATCAACAACTTTATCATGCTGGAGCAATTTCTCTACTCAGCTTAAACCAAAAACTTGCAGACCGGGACAGCGCCCAAGCCCAAGTAGCGGAAGCGCAACAAGCGCTATCTCTGCAAGAAGTGGGAAGTCGTCAAGAAGATATCGAACAAGCCCGTGCAGAGGTAAAGCAGCAACAGCAACTACTGAAGCTCCTAAAAGCAGGAAGCCGTCAAGAAGATATTGACCAAGCCCGTGCAGAGGTGATGTCTGCTCGTGGTTCGTTGCAAAATATCCAAACGCAGATTGACGACACACTCATTCGCGCACCCTTTGATGGGATTATCATTCGCAAGTATGCCGATCCTGGTGCTTTTGTCACGCCAACAACAGCAGGAAGTTCGGTTTCTTCTGCAACCTCCTCATCGATTCTGGCTTTGGCTGATACTAACCAAGTTGTAGCCAATGTCTCAGAGAGCAACATTGCTCAAATTCGTATCGGTCAACAAGTGGTTATCAAGGTAGATGCTTATCCCACAAAAACGTTCTCAGGCAAAGTATCGCAAATCGCGGCTCAGGCAACAGTGGAGCAAAATGTGACTAGCTTTGAAGTGAAAGCTGCTCTTGTTGGAGATGCTAACAAGTTCTTGCGCTCTGGGATGAATGTATCTGTGGAGTTCCAAGTTGGTCAGTTGCAGAATGCGCTCACCGTACCTACGGTTGCTATTACACGCCAGCAGAATGTTACTGGTGTTTTTGTAGCACGTAAAGGTGAACTGCCCAAAT
This sequence comes from Nostoc sp., assembly GCF_054880495.1. NCBI lineage: Bacteria > Bacillati > Cyanobacteriota > Cyanophyceae > Nostocales > Nostocaceae > Nostoc > Nostoc sp. The sequence goes on along the minus strand of NZ_JBTYKD010000318.1, from coordinate 4,126 downwards.
TCACTCCGATCGCAACTGGAGCAACGGTGAATAATCGTACCGAGGTGAAAACAGGGCTTGACGGAACTGAGCAGATATTGATTAGCCCCCCACCTTCACCAAAAGAGAAATCTGGTTTTTCTTTGCCCAATCTCTTCGGAGGCTCTAAGGAAGGGTCTCCGGGGCCACCGCCCGGTGGTGGTGGCCCTCCCCCTCGTTAATTTCAGGTGTAAAACAATGAGGATTTCTTTACGCTTACCTCAAAGTATGCCCGTGAATCGGCATACCGCAACTGTGCCAACAATGGAAATTCTGACAATGGCAGTTGAGGCATTGTGGAACAACAAGCTCCGCACTGCATTGACGATGTTGGGCGTAATTATTGGTATCACTTCTGTAATTGCAATTACTTCCGTTGGGCAGGGTGTACAAAAAGCTACAGAACAGCAAATCCAGGCTTTAGGAACTGATGTTTTACAAATTTTTCCCGCTTCTGCTAGGACGGGTGGTATCAGTCAAGGGGTGGGTTCTAGCTCAACCTTAACTTGGCAAGATGCCAAAGCAATTCAACAGCAGGCTCCGGCGGCTGAAGTCGTTTCGGCTTACTTGCAACGCCCAGGACAGGTTGTTTACGGTAACTTAAATCACTCTACCAATATTGTGGGAATCGATTTAAACTATCTGCAAGCGAGAAATACTAACCTGACTCAAGGTAGGTTTTTTACTGCCCAAGAAATGGATGTTGCTAAATCGATCGCTATTTTAGGCCCAACAGTACGAAATGAACTATTTGGCAGCAATGGCAATGTCATAGGCGAACAAATTCGCATTCAACGTAACATTTACGAAGTTATTGGTGTATTTGAAAAGAAGGGTTCGGAAGGCTCGATGGATCGAGACGATCAAGTATTTATTCCCCTAACAAATATGTCAAGTCTGGTCGTTGGTAATAATGCTTTAAATGGGTTTGCTGTGAACGGAATTTATATCAAAGTAGCCGATGGAGACCAGTCAAAAACAGCTGAATTTCAGGTCGTCAATCTGCTGCGTCTGCGTCATAATCTTAGTCCATCGCAATCCGATGATTTCACTATTAGAAATCGCACAGATATTGTAAATACTTTCTCAACTGTAGTGGGTTTGTTTACAGTCATGATAGTGGCGATCGCTAGTATTTCTTTGCTAGTGGGAGGCATTGGCATCGCTAACATCATGTTGGTTTCGGTGGTTGAGCGCACACGAGAAATCGGCATTCGCAAAGCTGTGGGAGCAACTAATTCGGCAATTTTGCATCAGTTTTTAGCCGAATCTGTGGTGATTTCTAGCGTAGGCGGCGGTATTGGTGTGGGAATTGGCATTTTGATTGCTTTCGCCTCGGCGATGATGTTCAATTTTCCCTTTGTAGTCTCTGTTTGGTCAGTCGTGTGTGGGTTTGGATTGTCTTTTATCGTTGGGTTACTGGCTGGGGTGATTCCGGCTCGTAATGCGGCTCAGTTAGACCCAATTGTTTCATTACGGAATGACTGAGATGACAACCATGATTTGGATGCAGGCGATCGCCAAAATTTACCGCCTGGGTGAAGTAACTGTGCCTGTACTTAAAGGAATTGATTTAGCAATTGAGGAAGGAGAGTATGTTGCCATTATGGGGCCATCTGGTTCGGGTAAATCCACGCTGATGAACCTAATAGGCTGCCTAGATCGGCCAAGCGTTGGAAATTATGTTTTGGAAGGCAGAAATTTGACTACTCTTGGCAATGACGAACTGGCGCATATTCGTAATCAACGGATTGGCTTTGTCTTTCAGCAATTCAATCTGTTACCGCGCTCCACGGCGCTTGAGAATGTGATGTTGCCAATGATTTACGCCAATATTCCCAAGGAAAAGCGCCGCCAGCAAGCAATTCAAGCACTAACGCGAGTGGGATTAGCCGAGCATTTGTTTCATCGTCCCAGCCAACTATCTGGAGGACAACAGCAACGAGTGGCGATCGCTCGTGCGCTGGTTAATCGACCTGCGCTTGTGTTAGCAGATGAACCAACCGGCGCACTAGACACGGAAACATCCCAGGAGGTGATGGATTTACTTACCGAACTTAATCAACAACGCATCACGATCATCATTGTTACCCACTCACCTGAAGTGGCCGCTCAAACAAAACGAGTGATTCGAGTCCAAGACGGTTTGATTATGTAACCATTTTTATAATTTAAGTACCATTACAAAATTAATTACAGACATTGTTTTCCCTATTGCCTCTCCTTATATCTTGCACCTCTAAGTAAAAATCCAGACAAAGTAATAAGATGCGCGATAAAGCTACCTAAATTTTATTGGCTTTTATCGCTAAAACAAGGGCTTTAGATAAATACTGAGTAATTAAAGTACATCAATTTTTCTTGGTGCAAGATGTGAGTCTCTCCACGAATGAAATTAATTTTGCCCAACTATGTAAAGACGAGTTTGATATTTATGCGGATTAATCAATTGTTCATCCTAGTTACTCTTTCTCTAACAATAGGAGCTTGTAATTTGTTAACACCACCACCAAATCAGACAGCAGGACAACAACCGCCGCCCCGCGTTGATTTTGCCAGTGCTGCCAAAAAATTAGGAGTTACCGAAACCCAATTAAAAGCAGCTCTTGGAGTACCTGAGAAACTGCCGACACAGCCTTTATCCAGCCCTCCTCCACGTCCTGATATCAAAGGCGCGGCAACAAAATTAGGCGTAACTGAGAGCAAATTAGTTGAAGCTTTGGGGATTCCACCCAAACCTCCGGGTGATCAGTCTTCTACGACAAAATAAACTAAAGTGAACTACTCAGACTTGCCTAAGGCTGAAGTCGTAGCTCTCCCAATTCATCGGCAATAGCCTCCAGAACTCCGTAGTTTTTTTGGTCTTATATTCCCTCCAAGGGCAGGAGTATGCTATGAAACTTTGCTTTGTGAGAATTTTTGTCGTCTTTGTGACATTGTTTTTTATATGGTCTTACGCTAATCAACCAATCACATCTCCATTTCCCTCACGACCTGCTGCCCAGACATTGGCAAACAATATACCAAAGACAATAAATGTTGACCTTGAGCATTTACCAATTGGTGATGGGCGAGTTTCGGTGCAACCCAAAATGGATTATGTTTGGTCATGCAGAACCCTTTTCAGAAACAGAGGAGGAGCGCACGCCAGTGGAGATTGGATTCAAGCAGACGGCACTTATAACTTGACAGCTAAACCAACTGTTGATGGCGCAGTTAATTGGCCAAGTCAGTTCAAAATTACGCAGCAAAAAAGTATTCGGACAATTACCAGTAACAGACTGCCAAAAAGTGTAACAGGTAAGTTTCCCATCTCGTCTAAGGATGATGCTTACGCTTACGATCGCAATCCCAATTCCATTACAGCTCAAGCATACCAAATCAAGCTGCCAGCCATCCCTGAAGTCGCAGAAGATACATCATGCTTACCAATGGGAGCGATCGGTGTTTTGCTCAATGGTGGATACTTTTTTAATGCTCTTGATGAGCGTGGGGAAGATGCTGTCGCCCACGAAATCCAAGATAGCTGTCAAGGACATCCAGAGAGGGGTGGGGCATACCACTACCATAGTGTTACATCCTGCTTGGAAGCTCAGTGTAAACAACACTCTGCTCTAGTAGGTTATGCATTCGATGGATTCGGCATCTATGGTCATTGCGCTGAGAATGGTAAAATACTGACTAATGCTGGTCTTGATTCGTGCCACGGTCATACCCACGAAATTACATGGGATGGCAAAAAACGGAAGCTATATCACTATCATGCAACTTGGGAGTATCCTTATACGGTCGGATGCTATCGAGGTAAGCCGAATGTTGTAAAAATTACACATCAGTAGATAGACGTAGAAAAACATTAGCTGCCGTGATGTTCTGTTAGCAGTTTAATTTTCTTTTTTGAGGCCATGGCTGCAAATACATCCTAAAATTACATAGCTATGATTACAGTCAACAATAAATTAGTGCTAGAAGTTAAACCTGTCAAAGCTTTTGCTCACTCCCTAATATATTTATTCATCTAACCCTCCAGGAGACCCCCACCAAAACTGTACTCAGTTTGGTGGTGGGAGGAATGGAGGGTTAATTGTGAAACGTCCCCCTCGTTATT
>NZ_JBTYKD010000317.1:0-4735 GCF_054880495.1 Nostoc sp. | reverse complement strand
TTCTGAAAAAATCTCGGTAGTCTTGTAGTAGACCCTCTTGGCTAGAATGTTGCAAAAAAATTGTCGGTTGGGGAGCCACTGCGTTGCGCGGGTTTCCCGCGTTGTAGCAAGTGGCGTTGGAGGCTTTGCCAAAGCCAACATCCTGATAATCAGTTGGGTTGCGCTCCGCTCCACCCAACCTACGTCTAATCCACTATTTTAAGCTTAGACAGTCTTGTAGTAGACCCTCTTGGCTAGAATGTTGCAAAAAAATTGTCGGTTGGGGAGCCACTGCGTTGCGCGGGTTTTCCGCGTTGTAGCAAGTGGCGTTGGAGGCTTTGCCAAAGCCAACATCCTGATAATCAGTTGGGTTGCGCTCTGCTCCACCCAACCTACGTCTAATGCACTTAGATGAAATTAAACTTAAAGAACTGTTGAACTACTTCAAGAGCAGAAAGAACTACTTGATGATTTATTCGCAGAAATTATGGAACATATAGTCTGAAGTTGTGGTTACTAGGTAGTTTAGAAATTTGGTTACAGGTGAATCAAAAACCGCAGTAGTGAAAACAACTTGAGCGGCGTTCTAAAATTATTTTTATAAATGTAATCTTTTTGAGATAATTTTTATAATAAATTCAGGAAATGTAAAATGGCTCCTACAATTTTGACAGTCAATACCACAGCCGATCAAAATGATGGCAGTGCTGCTAATGGGTTATCTCTGCGGGATGCGATTTTAATTGCCAATGCAAACCCGAATACTGGCTATGAAATCCACTTAACAGGAGGAGCAACTTACAACCTAACATCGAACGGGATTGATGAAGATAATGCCCTCACCGGAGATTTAGATATTAAAAGTCGCAAAAATCTAGTTTATATTGTGGCAGTTGGTGGACAAAAAGCAACTATTGATGCTTCCGGTTTAATAAATAGCGATCGCGTCTTTGATGTACTTACTGGAGGAGCCTTAGCCTTACAGAATGTAGTGGTTACAGGCGGCAATATATCTGACGATGGTGGAGGTATTAGGGTTGATTCTAATGGCTTTCTCGATTTGTCTAATTCGACGCTTACAGGCAACCAAGTGTCCAGTTTTTATAAGGGAGGCGGCATCTACAACGATGGTACAGTCTACTTGCGAAATGGTTCTACTATCAGTAACAATCAAGCTCTCGACGGTGGCGGTATCCTTAACTCTGGCACTGTGGTTGCGATTGACTCCACAATAAGTAATAATAGCTCATATTTTGGAGGTGGAATCTACAACAACTTGTATGCAACATTGACGCTGATAAACACTACAGTTAGTGATAATAGTGTAGAAAGCCCTGGTAGCGCTGGTGGTGGTATCGAAGGTAACGGCGGCTCTATTGCTTTAGTTAACACGACAATTAGTGGCAACAGTGCAGAAACCGGTGGCGGTGGTATAGATTCTAGTCCGGGCACTGTTACAAATATACTTAACAGCACCATTACCAATAATACGGCGGGCGATTTAGGAGGAGGTGGAATTAATGGCAGTGCCAATTTAAAGAACACAATTGTTGCCGGAAATTTTGGTAATTATGATAACCAGGGTACAGGCAAAGATATTCAAGGGACAGTTAACGGCAATAATTATAATCTAATTGGCTCTCTAGCTGGAGCCAGTGGCACTGTAGGCACTGGTACAGATATCGTCAACCCTTACCCCGGACTCAGCCCCCTACAAAATAACGGCGGAATCACCCTTACCCATGCCCTCCTGACTGGTAGCCCAGCCATTAACGCCGGCAACAACAACTTGATTCCTGCTGATACACAAGACCTTGACGGCGATGGCAACACTTCAGAACCCATTCCCTACGACCAACGAGGCTTGGCGCGGCTTGTTGGCCCTAAAGTTGATATTGGCGCATTTGAAGCACAAGTAGCCACTGGAACTGTCCCCATCACTAACACCTTACAAGCTAGTACCACAACAACCTTAGCTAATGGTGTCGATAATCTAACTCTGATTGGAACCAGCAATATTAACGGCACTGGCAATAGTGGCAATAATATATTGACGGGTAATAGTGGCAATAATATTCTCACTGGTGGTCTGGGGAATGATACTTACGCATTCAATGCTTCTACCCCATTAGGTAGCGATCGCATTCAAGAAACTACCACAGGTGGGAATGATTCTTTAAGTTTTAGTGGTACTAATACAGATATACGAGTAAATTTAGGCATCATTACCACCCAGACAGTCAATAGTAACTTGAAATTGACCCTATCAGCTAATAATGTAATTGAAAATGTGGTTGGTGGTAATGGTAGCGATCGCTTGATTGGCAATAGCCTCAATAATACCCTGAATGGGGGGACTGGTAATGATGTGTTGACAGGTGGAAGTGGGGCTGATATTTTAATTGGTGGGTCTGGAAATGATATTCTTACAGGTGGAGCAGATAGCGATCGCTTTTTGTATAGTAGCGGACGAGCTTTTACTAGTAGCGATTTCGGTAGCGATATTCTGACTGATTTTACCACTGGAAGCGATAAGTTGGTGTTGAGTAAAAACACTTTTACTGCTTTGAGTAGTATTGTGGGTAATGGGTTGAGTCAAGCTTCTAATTTTACGACTGTAGACGATGATGATTTAGTTGCAACCAGCAATGCTTTCCTGGTTTACAGTCGCAGTAGTGGCAGTCTGTACTATAACCAAAATGGCAATGCAGCAGGCTTAGGAACTGGAGCCGAATTTATCAATCTGCTTAATATTCCCACCTTGACAACGGCTGACTTCACAATTGTTGCCTGAGGTTTATTAAATGGTAAAACAACATTGAAACAGGGCAACTTGTGATCACCATGCCAACATCTCCAATCGACACTAAAGACGCAGCAGCTATCCAAGCCGCAAAAGAAGGGGTTGCTATATGCGATCGCACCTCCTGGGGACGCATCAAAGTTTCTGGGGACGATCGCCTCAATTTCTTGCACAACCAAAGTACTAATAATTTCCAAATACTCAAGCCAGGACAAGGTTGTGATACGGTTTTTGTCACTTCCACAGCTAGAACAATTGATTTAGTAACCGCCTACGTTAAAGAAGATGCAATAATCCTGCTGGTTTCACCCAACCGTCGCCAGTTTCTCATGGAATGGCTGGATAAATATATTTTCTTTGCTGACAAGGTGGAATTATCTGATATCACAGAAGACACCAACACCTTCAGCCTGATTGGCCCAGAAAGCGACGCTGTTTTAGAAAAGTTGGATATTGGCGAACTCATCGGACAACCTCATGGTAGTCATAAAGTATACACGATTGCTCCCGCCGAGGGAGTGCAAATTGCTGTGGGTAGTGGGTTAGCATCTCCCGGATACACCTTAACTTTCCCCTATACTGATAAAGCAACAGTGTGGAACAAATTGTTAGAAGCTGGGGCGGTAGAGATGAGCGATCGCGCTTGGGATGCCTTGCGAATCTTACAAGGCCGCCCTGCCCCAGATGCTGAACTCACAGATGATTACAATCCTCTGGAAGTCGGTTTGTGGCAAACAATTTCTTTTAATAAAGGTTGCTATATTGGGCAAGAAACCATTGCTCGGTTAAATACATATAAAGGTGTAAAGCGACACCTTTTGGGTATACGGCTCAGTGCCCCTGCGTCAGTTGGCAGTGCGATCGCAGTTGGAGATGAAAAGGTTGGCAAACTTACCAGTTACATAGAAACCTCTGATGGTTACTTTGGACTAGGTTACATTCGCAGCAAAGCTGGTGGCGTGGGCTTGAAAGTCCAAGTGGGAGAAACCGACGGTGAAGTAGTAGAAATACCGTTTGTTTCTCACGAGTACCCATAAGCAATTCAAAGAAAAATATTTTCCTCTTGATCCCTAGTGCCGTAACAAAATTCATCTACCCAAGAAGCTAGACTACGGGCATTAGTGGTTGGTAAATTCGCTTTGCTTTTAACGTCTTGTGGTTGGATATTCGGATGTTTGCTGTTACTCTTAACCTCAGTAGTAATTGCTAGCGATCGCACTGGTTTGCCGTTATTAGAAATCTCAGTGGTAATTGCCACCAATGCGCCCACAGGCATTCGGACAGATGGCGATGTCTGACGAGAAGCTGCAAAGCCGCTACGCACTATTTTCTCCTTGCTAGAAACCTTGGTAGCTAATGCCACAGATGGCATAGTTTTGGCTTTGCTGTTAACCTCAGTGGTCATTGTCAGCAATATTCCTGAAGGGAGTTGTTCAAGAGACGATGATTGTAGTGGTTGATATTCACTTACAAAAGCGGAAGATAGCATTTCTACGTGAGTATCTGGAGCAACTTTAGTGTCAAATGGAACTACCCACTCCGGTTTGTGTGTGCGAACTACCTCAGCAATATCTGTAAATGATGGCACAAGTTCATCAGCGCGTGGCAAGTTGGAGTCTAGAGTCTTAGCAGGAGAATCAGGCGCAATCTTGCTGTCAGTTACAACCGAGGACATCTCTTTATTCTCAGAATGGTTTTGATATAGCGACTCGCTTTCAACGTGGCTTGTAGGCATAGAATGTGCTGATTTTATTAAACCTAACTCTTGATCAGGATTGAAATTAAGACCTAAAGCGGCGACTATTTTATCTGGATCGTTATTCAGCTCCAGCAGAAAAGAAAGTATTTCATCAAACTGGGGTTCCAAAACAGACAGTGTTGCCAAAATAAAACCGGACAAAGGACGCCGCAGACCATCGTAAGTACCCCAAATTCGCATTTTGACCAGCCAGG
>NZ_JBTYKD010000316.1:0-26091 GCF_054880495.1 Nostoc sp. | reverse complement strand
GAGATAAAACCTCTACTCTTGTTGGTGAAAACCTGCATGAGCAAGTTATGTCTTAGATTCAAGAATCCCCTCGGCTTCAGCCAGGGGAGTGTCAAATGAGCAATCGATTCACAACTCACAACACAAACGGAGATTAGGCAATACCGACACCACCCGTTATGCCATAAACTTCTCCTGTGATGTAGCTTGCCTCCTGTGAAGCAAGGAGAACGTATACTGGAGCTATCTCTACCGGCTGTCCGGGTCGTCCGATCGGAACCGTAGAGCCAAATTTCTCAATCTTTTCTTGAGTCTGACCGCCACTAGGCTGTAGTGGTGTCCAGAACGGACCGGGCGCTACAGCATTGACGCGTACACCTTTCTGAATCATTTGTTTGGAAAGCGCTTTGGTGAAAGCAACAATGCCTGCTTTGGTGAGCGCATAGTCAATGATGTTCTCTGAAGGTTCATACGCCTGAATAGAAGTTGTATTAATTATGGCTGAACCCGGTTTCAGGTGTGGGACTGCCGATTGTGTAATCCAAAAGAGCGCGTATAGGTTGGTTTTAAGCACCTTATCGAACTGCTCGGAGCTGATATCGCCAAGAGAGGGCTGAGTCTCTTGTGCGCCAGCATTGTTGACAAGAATATCTAAACCGCCTAGCGCTTCTACTGCGTCCGCCACGAGTTTTCGGCAAAAATTCTCATCCTTTATATCACCAGCAAGAGCGACGGCTTTGCGTCCCGTTTGTTCGATTAGTTCTATAACCTCTCGTGCATCCGGCTCTTCACTAGGAAGATAGGAGATTGCCACATCCGCCCCTTCACGCGCAAAGGCGATCGCTACGGCACGCCCGATACCGGAATCTCCTCCGGTGATCAATGCCTTTCGGTTTACAAGCTTTTCACATCCTATATAGCTCTGTTCGCCGTGATCCGGCTGAGGAATCATCTGTTGAGCAAGTCCTGGTGCCGGCTGCGGCTGACGGGGGAAGGGCGGCCCTGGATATTGCTGACGTGGATCTTGCATCTTCAATCGATCGTTTGCCATCTCTTGCTCCCCTATGGTGATCTATTTAATTGTAAAATCACTTTTCCATCGCATCTACCCACTTAGTGCAACATTATTGTTGTAATTAGTAACAGATTTAAGACTCTGGCGCATCTCTTCGACTCTACCTTTCGGCAGACTCGCAACAAAGCGAACTCATGGATAGCAAGACATTTGGGAGGTTATTGGCAGCAGCTAAACAATATTTACCTTGCTTGATGCTGAACTCCCGCCAATAACTTTTCAGTTTGGTGAACTTTGGATTCTTTTCAAATCTGAATGTTTTTTTAGGTTCAACTTTTGCATTCAGCCGTTGTAGGAGTAGAAGGCTGTTGCACGCTATTGTTAACAGTTTTTGCTTCTACAAAAGCTTCTCGACCTGTAATCAATCTAGAGCGACGATTACGAGTGATATAATTCCACGCCCACTGAATTGCTACTACTATTTTAGTGTCAAACTCGATTAAGAAGTAGATGTGAATTACTAGCCAAAAGAGCCAAGCAATGAAACCTTTGAGTTTGATTAAGCCTAAATCTACAACAGCTAAATTTTGCCCAATCATCGCCAAAGTACCCACGTCACTGTAACGAAATTGTGGCAAAGTATCACCTTGAAGCCTGCGTTTAATGAGTTTAGCTACATACTCTCCTTGTTGTTTGGCTACAGGTGCAACACCAGGTAAGGGTTTATCATTTTGATGGGAGAAGTTGGCTAAATCTCCCACTACAAAAATGTTTTTATAACCCTTGATAGACAAGTCCGGTTCTACAATCACACGTCCTGAGCGATCGCACTCTACACCTGTACTTGCTGCTAGGGCTTTCCCCATAGGCGAACCTTGAACACCTGCTGCCCACAATATAGTTTTTGAGGCAATTTCTGTCAATTCATCGCCTTGCTTGAAAGTAACGATGTTATTTTCAATATTTGTGACTCTGGTGTTAGTGTAGACAGCTACACCCAACTTTTGCAAAGATACTACTGCTACTTTCGATAACTCTGGCGCAATGTGTGGGAGAATGCGATTGCCCCCTTGCAATAGTAAAATTCTCGCTTCTGAGGTGTTGATGCTACGGAAATCTTCTTTGAGAGTTTGGTATGTCAATTCCGCGATCGCACCTGCTAATTCTACACCGGTGGGACCACCCCCCACAATCACAAAAGTTAACAAAGCCCGGCGAATTTCTGGATCAGTTGCTTTTTCTGCCGCTTCAAATGCCGAAAATATCTGGCGACGCATTTCTATGGCATCTTCAACAGTTTTCAAGCCAGGAGCAAATTCTTTCCAGTTATCCTTACCAAAATAGGAATGGTTAGCACCTGTGGCGACAATCAATGTATCATAAGGTACTATTTCATCACCCAGAATAACTTGTTGCGCTTTTGGATCAATATCATTTACTTCTCCCAGCAACACTTTTGTATTCTTGCTTTTGCTGAATAGAGATCGCAATGGTGCGGAAATATCAGCAGGTGATAGCGTACCTGTGGCAACTTGATATAAAAGCGGCTGAAATAGGTGAAAGTTACGTTTATCAATCAGAGTAACATTTACATTTGCACTCTTCAAAGCTTTTGCTGTATACAGTCCACCAAAGCCACCACCAACGATCACAACCTGATGTGGGGCATTCTTCTCAAGTGAGACTTCCATAATAAATATTTCCTTGTGTTAAGAAGTTGTAACTATTCTTAACAAAAAGATAACAGCATTATGATATACGTTGCCGTTTATTTAGAACAATTGAAAAAATAATTAAAGTAGCCAAAGTTAGTAATCAGTCTTAAATTTCTGCGGCAGAATCAGATTTGTTGTCTACAGTTATATGCTGAAGGAGGGTGCTAGGGCCAAAGTTTTCTTTTGATCAGTAAGAAGAAAGCGATCGCAGAGGTTAAACAGTTCTACCTCAGTCTGTGTCTGTCGCATCAGCCGCAGGAAATCACCTTCAGGATCAACATTTAGGGCAATATAGTTAAGGAACATTTTGAGGTAGCCTACGCGCGCTCGCTCTGGCATAGTTGCTGCTGCGGGGGTTTGCCATAAACGATCAATATAGTTGCGTACCTCTACTAAAGGAACGGGCGTGATCGTCTCGAAGCGCAAAGCTTGCCGAATTTGATTAAAAAGCCAAGGATTCCCGATCGCCCAGCGTCCCACCATCACACCCGCCGCACCCGTTTGAGAAAGCACTTCAACAGCAGTTTTTGCCGAGTCGATATTGCCATTGGCAAGTACTGGACAATCGACTCGTTTTACGGCTTTAGCAATCAAATCATATTTTACTGCCCCGTGGTACATATCTTTCACCGTGCGACCATGCAAACTCAGTAAATCAATGCTGTGGCGATTGATTATATCGAGAATTTCGTAAAAGTTATCTGTATTTTCAAACCCTACGCGCATCTTCACGGTTAAAGGTCGATCGTTGACAGCAGAACGCAGTTCTCCCAAAATCCGATCCACTTTTTCTGGTGAGAGTAGCAATCCACCCCCAACATTTTTGCGATATATTCTAGGTGCTGGACAGCCCATGTTCAAGTCAACTCCAGCGATATTATAGTTGCAGAGTTCCTTTGCTGTTCTTACTAAGTCTGGAATGCTTTCGCCAATCATTTGAGCAAAAACGGGGCGACCCGTGTCGTTTTCGGTGATTGCTGCCAGAATGCTACGATTGAGCCGTGAGGTATCATTGACGCGGAAATACTCGGTGAAGAAGTAGTCAGGGCTGCCGTAGTGGGCAATGACCTTCATAAACCAGAGGTTTGTCACATCCTGCATGGGCGCAAGAGCGGTGAGAGGTAGGTATGGATGGAGCGATTGCGGAAGTGATACCTGGGACATAGAGATGAGGAGCGATCGGCAAAGCATCACTCTATCAAAAAAGGTTACTTGTTAGGAACTGCGAACATAAAAGCCCAAATGTACATTAACTAATTATTTGTCCATTGAACAATTTAACTAGGGATGAGGGGTAATTGCTAAAATTGTTATCACTCCTTGACCAGTACCGTAGTAAGTAAGTGGGTCAAATTAAATATAAAACCTTACTCTGCCTCCGGCTTCCCTCTCCGAAGTCACGGAGAGGGATTGAGGGTGAGGTTTTATCTTATATTTAATTGTGCCTTCCTACTTACCAAAAAACTCTAAATGCAGCAGGTGTTTTATCGTAAATAAAAGGGTTTAAGACCCCTACGTATACACGTAGCGTCAGTTTCAGTCGGGGTTTAAATCCCCGTCTGAAAATGTCTTTAATTACGAATTACGAATTACGAATTACGAATTACGAATTATTTAATTTCTACCTATGCTTCAAATACTTCTTCGCCATTGGAACCAAATAAATCATCATATTTGTGGGTTTACAAACCAGGATGACAGAGTTGCAAAAAAATTGTAGGTTGGGTGGAGGCTTTGCGTAACCCAACATCCTGATAATCAGTTGGGTTGCGCTCCGCTCCACCCAACCTACGTCTACTTGTTAGGAACTGCGAACCTGCGAACACAAAAGCCCAAAACTGCAATCAAGGTAATTTTGGAAGCAATCAATTCTTTCCTTGTTAATTAAAGCCGGGAAACGAAGCATGGGGTTTTAAACCCATTTTTCTGATAAAATTCATACTTTAATAGTCATTGTCAGCCACACAAATTCCTTTACATTTAATACCGTTCCTAGCGGTACGCTGACAGTGAGAACATAGAACTTTTTCGTTTTCTGTTTCTTGATTTATCTTTATACTGGTGCTTGCCGTTAAAAAGTCTTTTTCAGTCTGGAGTTTTACAGTCATAAAAATAAATTATATTAAAAATTTTCTAGCAAGTTCTCAGGAATTATCAGAGACAGGTTTTATAAATGAGTTATAATCAAAAATTATATTATAAAGTCTAACCTATAATTTTTATGTATCCTAGCTATCCGTTGCAATTCTGTCTCATAGGGTAAATTGGTTTTATCCCGTGAGAGAAAACTGAGAAAAAATAACCTTTAGAGTTTGTGGTTAGTCTTGCAAAGGTGTCGATTGCCAAATTAAATGACCACTTGACAAATTAATGTCTTCAAAATATTTAGCTTAAAACCCTTATCAAGTAAGGGTTTTACTATTTTAGGCTGAAAATAAGCTACTAGAGGCTTATTGCCAAAATACCTGTCCTCTTTTGGAATTTTGACAAAATATCTGTCCTTTCCTGAAAAACGCTGTGAGCCTACATTTTTATGAAAATTGACAAAATAAATGTCCGTTAAATAGTACAATACAACTACGTTTGTATTAAACAATTATGTAAAAATGCTGGACAATCATACCAATAGCGATGAAGAGGCAGAAAAGGATGAGATTGTGACGGAACTCTCAGTAGATGATAGGCATTTGCTGGATATGATTCAGCAATTACTAGAACCATGCGATCCCATCACCTATGGAGAAAGACAAAGGGAGGTCGCAGCCAAACTAGGCAAGTCTGTGCGAACGGTACGGCGACTCGTAAAAAAATGGGAAGAGGAAGGTTTAGCTGCACTTCAAACTACGGCACGGGCTGACAAAGGCAAACATCGAATAGATAGTGATTGGCAACAGTTCATCATCAAAACTTATAAGGAAGGCAATAAAGGTAGTAAGCGAATTACTCCCCAACAAGTGGCAATCAGAGTACAAGCAAGGGCGGCTGAATTAGGACAAAAAAAATATCCCAGCTATAGGACTGTTTATCGAGTTCTACAACCGATTATTGAGCAACAAGAACAAAAAGCAGGTGTTAGAAGTCGAGGTTGGCATGGTTCTCGATTATCAGTTAAAACCCGCGATGGCAAAGACTTATCAGTAGAATATAGCAACCATGTTTGGCAGTGTGACCATACTCGTGTAGACCTATTGCTGGTAGATCAGCATGGTGAACTTTTGGGTCGTCCTTGGCTGACAACAGTTGTCGATACTTACTCCCGTTGCATGATGGGGATAAACTTAGGCTTTGATGCTCCGAGTTCTCAGGTAGTAGCATTAGCACTGCGCCATGCAATTTTGCCAAAGCAGTATGGGTCAGAATATGGACTCCATGAAGAATGGGGAACATACGGAAAACCAGAACATTTTTATACCGATGGTGGTAAAGATTTTCGCTCAAACCATTTGCAACAGATCGGTGTGCAATTAGGATTTGTTTGTCATTTACGCGATCGCCCCAGTGAAGGTGGTATTGTTGAGCGTCCTTTTGGCACTTTTAATACCGACTTCTTTTCTAATATGCCGGGATACACAGGATCAAATGTGCAGGAACGTCCAGAGCAAGCTGAGAAGGAGGCTTGTCTGACTTTACGGGAGTTGGAACATAAGTTTGTACGCTACATCGTGGATAAATATAACCAGCGTCCTGATGCGCGTCTTGGCGATCAAACTCGCTATCAACGATGGGAAGCAGGGTTAATTGCTTCTCCTAATGTAATTTCAGAAGAGGAGTTACGTATTTGCCTGATGAAGCAAACTCGACGCTCCATTTATAGAGGTGGATATCTGCAATTTGAAAATCTGATGTATCGGGGAGAAAATTTGGCAGGTTAATTACGGCATTCAGGTTGAGAATGAACCAGAGAAGGATTGTTGAGCAGTTGCATACTGAATTTCATGATTCATCATAAAACTCAGACGCTTATACATCTGAGCAGACTGTCCAATAAAGTGCCATCTCCAATGAAACCACCCTGAACTGGCAAGAAGCCTTTGACTACAGTAGGTCTCTATTTAGTGAAGACACCGTTTTGTATGCCTGCTGAGGGTGATTTAGTTGTTCGGGGTATCGCAGTTCTATTAATCCCCGGTCTAACATTAGGCTTAAATAGTGGTTCCTAATGCTGTCCGGTTTACGGTTGAGTAAGTGAGCTAATGTTCGGAGTGCTAGATAATGTTCGGAGCAAAGTTCTAAGATCACACGCTCGACTAACTCTTGATCTACACGGCTTTTCTCACGAACAGGGACGGCAATATCTTTTAGACGCTTGTAATGTTCGGAGCTTAGTCCGTAATGTTCGGAGCTTGGCTCGTAATGTTCGGAGCTTGGCTCGTAATGTTCGGAGCTTGGAAGCAACGCAAGTAAATCCGATTGTTGTTGGTTGACTAAAGCGTAGTACGTCCCACGACCGCGACCAGAGCGTTCTAACCAACCATTATTTACCAAGCGCTTGAGGCAGTCTCCTATGTCTCTGGGATGTTCGCGTCTGTAACACTGAATATCACTGTTACAAATATCTCCAAATTGATGCGCTAGTACCAAGATAATGCAATCTAGCTCTGTTAGTTCACAATAGTCATCCCCTATAATCTCCCTTAATTCTTTCTCGACATTTTCGGGAATTAGGCTCACCATTGGTAATGTCACTGATGTCATTTCTAAATCTAATTCTTCTGATACCAGGGGGTAAAACCATTGCTGCTCTTTCCAAGCGCGGAGAATTTTCCCAAAACCTGAGCCGGCCTTCTCACCTAAACCAAGCATTTGAAACATCTTTTGCAGGTTGGGATTCCGAGGATCGCTAATACCACCATCATAAAGTTGTTGAAGAGAGATTCTTAGGCGACCGGGATTATAGAATAAAAAACTATTTGTGAATTTGGTAACTACTAGAGGGCGAGTAGATACATGATCTGCGTGGATAAGGGAATTAACTAGAGCTTCTCGAAGTGCCTCGTGTACGTGAGTTTCACCTCGCCGCACAGCATCCCTATCAAGTTGAAATGGAACGTTTATATCGTTGACTAGACGACTGTAAACGCGATAATAGAAGTTGAAAAGATTAGGCTCCCATTTGCCATCAAGCGTCAACCTATAAGTCCACCGAGTTTCTGGATCTTTAGAAAGCTGTTCCTGATAATCAAGTTGGTAGTGAGGAAGTGCATCTAAAATGCTTCGTTCACGCCCAAACATCAGTAAACCTGCTAGTGTTAGTCCCTCTTTACCTGTAAAGCGATCGCACCGCCACCCACCTAACTGAATTAGCAAATTTTTCTCGTCTAACGCTAACCAAGGGTGATCGGGTTCCCTAGAACTAAACCTTTGACGAAATGATTTAAGCGTTTCTACGTCAAGATCGCTGAGATTAAACCCTTCTAAAATCTTTATGTCTTGAGGTTCATTACTGGCATCTTGAAACATCTGCTGCACTTCTTCTACAGTGCAACGGTAATCTCCTTCAAAATTCCGCTTGTATGTGCCAGTCATTGGGTTGTTATTTATGTACACGGGACGCTGTGTTCGTGTAGCTCTAGGTACTTTTATAACTACCAAATTGTGTGCTTCTACCTTTAGAATTTGTACCTCAGAGTTGGAACATATTGGCTTGTTGAGTTTTTGTGGGTTGTTATGATTATTCCAAAAGTTTTTTAATAATCCATCTGGGTTGCGTACTCCAGAAATTGCAAGTCCACCTTTGCCTTCGCTGACACCTAGTACAATGTAGCCTCCGTCTGTATTCGCAAATGCGGATACTGTTTCCCATATATCATTGGGTAATCCTCCATCTGCGGACTTAAACTCAATTTCTTGGTCTTCTCCAAGGTTGATGCGTTGGAGTAGTGTTTCTAAGTCCATTTACAGACCTCTGTTAGTCAACTTTATCCATTATGGCTTAGTTAAATTTACCAACTATGAACAAAGTTTACACCCTTATTTTTTCTTAAAGTTCACCTTTAAAGGCTTTGTCGAGGATGGAAGGTAGTAGCGCATCAAGTTCTTTCATTGCCTCTACTCTCACTGGTTTCATCTTGTGTATTTTGTTAAAAATAGAGATTGCTTTCTGCTGATATTCAACTGTTGGCATAGGAATTTTCATTTTCAGAAATTGCTCTGGGCGAGTGCGTTCACGTCGTCCTCCCATTCCTCTGGTTAAATCTTTTAGTTTAGTCCAAAACCAAGGCGTAGCAACTAATGCCGATAAATATTTTGGAATAGCTTTTCCTGGGATGCAACGAAAAGTACGGTATTCTGGAGAAACATATTTACCAACTAAGTAAGACGGGCAAACACCTATAGCACCTTCCCATCCTTTAACCTGACTTAGTACTAGCGCACCTTCGTACAAGCAGTTAAAAGCTTTATAAGTAGTTTGAGTTGCGTCTATAGCTTCTTTAGCAAAAAGCCCGCCTCCAAAACCTTTGACTCCCACTTGAGGGTACTTTTTTCCAAATAAAACTTGCTCTTGCTGTTCGTCTAGAGTAAGAATTTCATCAAGTGTAACTATCTTTGAATCTGCCAAACTTAAATGTAAGCTAGTAACAAAAGCTTCTGTTTCTTCCAATGCTTTTTGACGAAGCACTCGCACTTCCTCAATCTTTCCCACCAGTTCGTCAACCCTAGCCAAAATCCGTCGCTGTTCCTCTAGCGGTGGAATGTGTAATCTTACAACTTTTAAAAGCTCTATAGGTTTCAAGTATTGTCTATTGGTAGTTCCAATACTTGCATCAGTTAGCCTTTTATATACTGTTGGTAGACGAAAGAGAAGTTGAAAAAAATTAGGTAAACAAATATCCGTATCAAAGTCAGCCAAACACATATTTGATGAAACTAAAGTCCCAATATATTCATTTTTAGTTACACCAAATGCACCATTTTTAGTATCAACTTTACACCATAAAAGTTGGTTTTTATTAACTACCTGGTATCGTTTCATTCTTAATTCAATACCTTTGACTATTCGTTTGACTATAACCCCATTTCCCCATGAAATTACGCCAAGTATTTTATATTGTTCAACATCACTTATATCAGTATATGAATTATTATTAATTTTTACAAAGTCTCCTAATGAATAAGTTGCCCAATTGGTATTTCTCCCCAAATCTTCAAACATAATTACTTTTGTAATGAAAATTTTATTTCAGCCATAATCTCAGCCACTCGCCTATCTTTTTCCAAAATATCAGCTAACAACTGCTCAGGCGGTAAATGCTCAAAATCCTTTTGACTATTCGGGTTTTTGCGGTCAAGATTATAAATTGCCCAGTAAATAGCATCCCCTTTAGCTTTCTCATCTTTAGCAATCTCACGCTGACTTTGCTCCTCAGTTTGAGCCTGTTTCACCTCATCCTTAACTACTTGAATCTGATTCTTAATCTGTGCAATATCTATGGATGGGGAAAAGTCCAAAATTGAATTCTGTAAACTTTGGATTTTATCAGCTAATTTCTTAACTGTCTTTGCAAACTGGTTAGCAGTCTCCTCTGCTTTCTTACCAGCATCCCAATGAGGTTTTGCTTGTTTTTTTGCCTGCTTATAAGCTTCTCTAAATTTATACTTATAAGCCTGTCCATTCTCTTCTCGGTTCTTCCACCATGCTACACATTCAGTAAAATTTTCATCCTGTATCGGCTTAGTTTTGGTGAAAGTTTTCCGCCCTTCTGGCAACGTAATTTCATAGTACCAAATCTCATCCGTTTGTCCAGATCGATCAAAAAACAATAAATTTGTGGGAATATCTGTATAAGGTGAAAACACACCTTTAGGTAAACGGACAATGGTATGCAGATTAAAATCCTTGAGTAAATCTTCCTTGAGTTTGGCGCAAGTATTATCCCCAAATAGCACCCCATTGGGAAATACTACTGCGGCGCGTCCTGGTTTGGGTCTTTGTCTGAGACGACGCATAATCAACTGAAGGAATAACAACGCCGTTTCTTTGGTTTGTCTATCTGGGGGAAAGTTATTTTTAATTCTGTCTTCCTCCTCACCCCCAAACGGCGGATTTGTGAGAATCACGTCTACCCAATCTTTTTCACCCATCTCCGAAAGGGTAAACCGCAGACTATTTCCATCATCAATATCGGGATATTCAAACCCATGTAATAGCAAACTCATGTGCGCTAACATCAAAGGCAAGGATTTTGCCTCACCGCCAATAATGCTTTTTTGTAATATCTGCCAATCTTGGGCGCTACAATTCTTTTTCAGGTATTCATACGCCTCGACCAAAAAACCACCAGTTCCGCAAGCAGGGTCAAAAATGGTTTCCCCCAGTTTCGGTTCCATCACCTGCACAATAAACCGCACTACCGGACGGGGGGTGTAAAACTCTCCCGAATCTCCCGCAGCGTCTCGCATTTCCTTCAGCATGGACTCATAGAGGGTGCTGAGGAGATTCACTTCTTCTGATTTGTCAAAGTGAATATCATTGACCTTATTCAGCACATCCCACAGCAAAGTGCCGCTAATCATGCGGTTAGTGACATCTTTGAAAACTTTGGCGATGACATCAGCGCGATCGCGTCCGGTTTTGCTTTTGAGATTCCGCAAATAGGCGAGTAACCCTGAACCTTTCGTGCCATCTGGTAAAATTGCCTCATCATTATTGATGAAACTTTTGAGGCGATCGCCAGTAAAATTTTCATTAGCAGCCCAATCTCGCCAGCGATAAGGCGGTTGAATCGTTGGTTTATAGGAAATTCCCTCTAACTCTGCTTCCACCTCATGCAATTTCTCGGAATCATCCAAAAGTTTCAAAAACATGATCCAAGTCAACTGGGGAAGACAAATCATAAATTTTTTCTTCAACAATCTCTTCGCTTCCCCCGTCAGCGTAATATTTCCGAGGTGGTATGTCATCATCATCTGGAAGTCCCGGAAATCCAGACCTTTCATCGTCTTCCAAGTCGTCTGCTTCCTCTTCTAACTCTTCTGACTCTAATTCCTCTTCATGTTCAGAGAGTATTTGCCCATTATCATCTATCTCTGATTCATTAATAAGGGCGGGTTCACCGTCAAAATCTCTATCTTCAAACAACACCGTGCTATTGGTGTAATCGAGTATATTAAACGATCGCTTCCCCCGTTCTTCTCGTACACGGGTTCCCCGTCCAATAATCTGCTTAAAGTCTGTCATTGAACGAATAACACGGGCAAGCACAACATTTTTACAGGTGGGAATATCTACCCCTGTTGTTAGCAACTTAGCTGTAACAGCAATAATGTGAGTTTCATCCAAGACATCTTTAAATTTGTAGAGATGTCCTTTACCCACATCACCAGCATCAGAGGTAATGCGAGTTATGTAGTCAGGATTTGTTCTGGTGATATCGCTGTTGAGGTTGCGTAATTCCTTGATCATTGCCTTAACGTGTTCCTCATCCACACAAAAAACAATAGTTTTGGCATAGCGATCGCCACTTCTCAAAAAATCAGTAATATGTTGTGCGATCGCCTTTGTCCGGGCTTCTCTCACCAATTTTCGCTCAAAGTCTGGTGTCAGATAAACTTCATTAGGAATTGTTCTTCCATAGCGGTCAATCTCTCCAGCGTTAGGTCGCCATCCTTGGCGATCGGAACGGGTAGTAATCCGATAAACTCGATAGGGAGCTAAGAAACCATCATCAATCCCTTGTTTGAGGGAATATGTATAAAGGGGATTGCCAAAGTAGCGATAGGTATCAACGTTGTCATCCCGTAGCGGTGTTGCTGTCAATCCTAACTGATACGCAGGTTCAAAATGTTCTAGAATTTGTCGCCAGTTACTTTCATCCCTCGCGCTTCCTCGGTGACACTCATCAACAATAATCAAGTCAAAATAATCAGAACTATATTCTCTGTAAAGTCCAAAGCTATATTGTGTATCACCAATTGCTTGATAAATAGCAAAGTAGAGGTCACGTCCTTTTTTCGCTTCCCCCTGAATTTTGTAAATTTTCTCTTGATTAAAGGCAGAAAAATCCTTATTCATGGGATCATCTACCAAAATATTCCGATCTGCCAAAAACAGAATTCTAGGAGAACGAGATTCTCCAGAAGTATTCCACTCCAAACTTGACAGTTTCCAAGCTATTTGGAAAGCAACAGTAGTTTTACCCGTTCCCGTTGCCATTGTTAGCAGTAGGCGCTTTTGACTTTTGAAAATTGCGGCTAGTGCAGCATTAATCGCATTTCGTTGATAGTAACGCAGTGGTTTATCTGGAATTGGATAAAACGGAGTTAACAGTTTTTCTGCTATGTCCTCTCTAATTTGCTCCTTCGCTTCCCCAGTTAATCGTCGCCAAAGTTCATCAGGGCTGGGAAACGATTCCATCACATCAGACTGCTTACCTGTTATGAAATCAAACTCTACAATTCCTTGTCCGTTAGTGGAGTAAGCAAACTTCACCCCTAGAAGATTGGCATAGTCTATTGCCTGTTCCAGTCCCTCATCTGGTGTTTTATGTTTTCGCTTGGCTTCCACCACGGCTAAGGGAAATTCTCCGTTATATAGCAGCAAATAATCTGCAAATTTCCGTTTACCACGAGGTTGGTGCTTATTTTTTGGGCGAATCTTGCCATTAGTAAAGTAATACTGCTCATAGTAAGTATGGGATTCTCTCTCCCACCCTGCATCCTTTAACTTCGGCTCCACATACTTACGGCAAGTATTCGCTTCATTGCTCATTTCTGATTTTTCTTGACTTCATCATTTACTTGTCCAATTTAACCGCCAACCGTTGATAAATCTCGTCCAACCACACCGGAATTACAGGCTTACCTGCATCTAAAGATGCGATCGCTTTTTTTCTGTCAAACTCTACAAGCTCAAGTGATCGCTCTTGCACTTCCGACAACAACATAAACCGTTTACCTTTACCTGAAGTAAATAACTCCGGTTCTTGGTCTTTCAGCTTTTTCAGCGTGGTGCTGGCTATGTCAAAACTTAACCCCATAGATAGCCAATATGACATTGCAGCCAGTTCTAGCAAATTAGACTTTGAGTAATAAATACTACGTCCTGTCCCAGTATCACTGATTACAGGAACAATCACCCCCCTCTCGCGCCAATACTGTAGCTGACGAAGGGTGCAGCCTGTGATTTCAGCAGCTTCCTTGCTTGTAAAAAATGTCTCCTGCATACAATTTATTTTACAGAAGACTTGTTTAATACACTTATGTTAGTATTAGACAGTATTGTTTTAAAGCGATGAGCCAAATCACTATTCAGTGTCGTCTTGTAGCCTCAGAATCATCACGTCACCAACTATGGAAGTTGATGGCAGAGCTAAATACGCCACTGATTAATGAACTATTGCATCAGGTAAATCAACACCCAGAGTTTGAAACTTGGCGACAAAAGGGCAAACACCCTAATAGTGTTGTGAAAAAACTCTGCGAACCTTTGAAAACTGATCCTCGCTTTATTGGTCAGCCTGGACGGTTTTATGCGAGTGCGAGGGCATTGGTGAATTACATATATAAATCATGGTTTGCGCTAATGAAGCGATCGCAGTTCCAACTAGAAGGTAAAAATCGCTGGTTGGAAATGCTCAACAGTGATGTTGAATTGGTAGAAAGTAGTGGTGTCAGCTTAGATAGTCTTCGCACTAAAGCTGCTGAAATTTTGGTTCAATTTTGCTCCTCTCAATACTGCTGAAACTGAATCAACGAATGGGAAAAAAGCTAAAAAGCGCAAAAAATCTCAAAATTCAGATAGCAAGAGTTTATCAAAGAACTTATTTGAGTCCTATTCCAAGACAGAAGATAACTTGACTCGTTGTGCTATCAGCTATTTACTCAAAAATGGTTGCAAAATCACCGAGAAAGAGGAAGACGCTAAAAAATTTGCTCAACGCCGTCGTAAACTTGAAATTTAGATTGAACGCCTCAGAGAACAGCTAGAAACACGAATTCCCAAAGGTCGGGATTTAACTGCTGCCAAATGGTTAGAAACTATTGTCATTGCCACTCACAACGTTCCAACAAATGAAGCAGAGGTGAAATCTTGGCAAGACAGCCTTTTAAGACAATCTAGCAAAGCACCTTTTCCAGTAACTTACGAAAGCAGTGAAGACATGACTTGGTTTAAAAACCAGTTTGGGCGCATCTGTGTAAAATTCAACGGTTTGAGTGAGCATAGCTTTCAAGTCTATTGTGATTCTCGCCAACTTCACTGGTTTCAACGCTTCCTAGAAGATCAACAAATTAAGAAAAATAGCAAAAGCAAAAGCAAAAACCAACACTCCAGTAGCCTGTTCACCCTGCGTAGTGGGCGTAGGGAGCAACGCGATTTGGTGAGATCGGGGAAAAAAGGTGCGATGCCTTCGGCGGGCGCAGCCATCGCTAAAAATTTAATTTAGGTACAATGTAATTTTATTTACAAGCAAAATCCTGCATCACATGATAATTGATCTTGATGAGATATCTCAAAAAGATTACTAGCAAGCTATTTGACAATTATTTCAAAAAATATCTGTAACAAGTCTTTAATACGTAGTATTAATTATGATAAAACTTTCTTCAGGTCGGAATTAAAGTATAAAATAATTAAGCATTTATAGGCTTGATGAACGAATTAAAGATAGAATCACAAAAATTATCCCAGCTTCCCGCTATCCATTGACAACGGAGATGTAACATAATTTCTGCATTGTCTTTTAACCAAAACTTACTGTTTCCTTTCATGCGTAAGTTAACGACTTGACGAATTAAACTCTCAACTGCACCACTACCAAGAGGGAGCTTTTTAGATGCAACTTCATTATATTTTAACAGCCTCCGTCGGTAAGCTTTTAAAATATAATTTCGTTCTCGCACTAAGATTTTACAGCGTTCTCCAGTAGCTGATAATATAAATTCACCCATGTTTCTTATTAAATCCAGTGTCCGACCTTTTTTTAAAGTTTTGCGAGCTTTTTTAAACCATTCTTGACGCTCATTATTTGTACTAAAAGCAGCATCAGCAAAGTCTTGTAAATGTGATGCGGCATGATAAAAATCTAACAATTGATAAGTTTCGGTTGGCAGCTTCAAACGAGCCTGCAATTGCACCATATTGAGCAACCGTTGATAAAACAACTGGGGTTAAACCCTCAGACATTCCTAAATATCTTAAGAATGGGCAAAATCCTTCATGCAAAGATTGTTTATTTTTATGTTTATTTGGTTGATTTTGGCGTTCAACTACATACGGTAGTTTTAAAGTTACTTCGACATTGCCGACTGTTAATATTTGTCGCTTTTTACAACCATGTTTTTGTGTTTTATTATGCCACCATCCCTGTGTCTGGTGCATTGCTTTATCTAAAAATTCTTGAGATTTAGATAGATTATTAAGCAATAAAGCAATACATTCTCCTGCTAAAATTAATGCAGATTCCCTAATTTCTTTCTCACATACTTTTAAAAGTATTCCATCAAATTCTGATATATTTGTTGATTCTAAAAGTTTGGTAACTTTTTCTTGAAAGTGTAACAATGATTTGCTTAAATCCAAGGTAGAATATATGTTATTTTTCATTCAGTGTAGGCATTCCCTGTTTTGATGTCAGATATCAAAACCTTTACTATTCGGGAATCCTACCTTTTTTTTGTCCCAAAAAAACAAATCATCTTCATATCCTAAAATTTTCAGCAAACTTAAATTAGTATTAATACGTAGTTAACTGTAATAAATATAATATTTATACTGAAATAAGTTTTTAGCGATGGCTGCGCCCGCCGAAGGCATCGCACGTTTTTTATCCGACCTCACCAAATCGCGTTGCTCCCGTGGGCGTATTGCTTGGCAAGAAGAGGAAGGCAAAGGCGATCCTTGGAATGTTAATCGCTTAACTCTCTACTGTTCTGTAGATACACGCCTATGGACGACTGAAGGAACGAATCAAGTAAGGGAAGAGAAAGCCGAAGAGATCGCTAAAACTATCACCAATACAAAAGCGAAAGGCAACCTCAAAGAAGAACAGCAAGCTATAGATTCGCATACAGAAGTTTCAACACTCCTCCCAGCTAGAGGCGGGTTGAAAGCTAAAGATAATGTCTGGAATCCAGATTTATTTAAGGTTTCAACACTCCTCCCAGCTAGAGGCGGGTTGAAAGCTTAAAAGCTGATTGTATAAGCCTTGTATGGTTGCCGCAGGTTTCAACACTCCTCCCAGCTAGAGGCGGGTTGAAAGATTCTTGACTGTGAAACCACAGGGTTAGGGGACGCGGGTTTCAACACCACTCCCAGCGAGAGGCGGGTTGAAAGTCGCTACGACTTTCGCTCTCAATGGGTATGTCCTAGTACATTAAAAGCTTTATTGAGTTTTGGAATTTTTCCAGTGTTCATAGCAAACACTTTTTAGGTGGGTTGAAAGGATAGAGCAACAGATTCTTTGTTTGAAGAGCTTGATTTTAGCTCTAATATCGAAACTGATTAGTTACCCTATAAAAGAAGAGTTCTGCCATACCTAAAGTATGGCAGGGTGTTGTAAGGATATACAATTGCGGACAATAATTTGGCAACACGGACATTAATCTGTCAACGCGGACAAATAATTTGGCAATCGACATAACGAGCGCGGAGGGATTTGAACCCCCGACCGACAGAACCGGAATCTGTTGCTCTATCCACTGAGCTACGCGCCCTTAATCTTCGATATTGTAGCATATCTGTGATCAAATTTGCAACCTAGAAAAACTTGCTTTCTGGGTTAAAGATAATTAGCTGGGTCTACGGGTGTGCCATCTCGACGAACTTCAAAGTGGAGGTGGGGGCCAGTTGAGAAACCTGTAGAACCAACAGCACCGATCGCTTGTCCGCGTTTAACTGCTTGTCCTTCGGTAACATACAACTCGCTGGTATGTCCGTACAATGTAGTCATGCCATTGCCGTGATCGATAATTAAGGCTCTGCCATAACCACCATACCATCCAGCAAAAATTACTGTTCCCGAATCGGCTGCCCGAATTGTGCTACCATAGCTAGCAGCAAAATCCAACCCGGCATGAAAGCGACGATAGCCGAGGATTGGGTGTATCCGCCAGCCGAAGGGACTGCTAGTAGGAGCATCGCTAGGATATGTCATGACACCAGTTCCGCGAATGATCAAACTTGTCCGGCTGTTGGTTTTTGCTTGCGCCGCTTCTGTTGCTCTGGCTTCTGCTACCTTTTGTTGAATCAAGACTTCCAAATTTTTGGAATCTCTCTCTAGCTGATTTTGCGCGGCTTCCAAGGCCAGGCGATCGCTATTCAGGCGTTGAATTAATTCTGATTGTGATTGCGCCTGAGTTTGATAATCGGCTTTTTGTGCCAGCAGTTGCTCACGCATCAAGGCAACTTCGTTTTTTTGCTGTTCTACTTCCGTTTTTTGTTTATTGATCAGGTTTGCTTGGGCGTTGAGTTTTACCAAAATTTGCTGGTCTGCCTGATAGACTAACTTCAACTGATAACGGCGGCTGATAAAGTCACTAATATTTTCACTTTCGAGCAAAACTGCCCATCCCACAAATGCAGGCGATCGCTGGAGATAACGCAATCGTGCTACTGTTGCTGTTTGCCGCTCCTCATAGTCACGTTCCGCTACAGCTAAATCAGTTTCTAACTGGTTCTGGCGTTGGGTGGCGAGTTGTAATCCTGATTCGCTCTTTTGAAGATAGCTATCTGTAGTTTGCAGATTTTGCCTTAAACCAGTGAGGTGTTTTTCGGCCTCTTGTTGGAGATTTGTTAAGCGATCGCGATCGTTAACTACACCCTGATGCTGCTGATTCATTTGTTGCTGCTGTTGTCGCAGAGTATCAATAGATCCTGCGGAGGTTGCGTGGGCTGGAATTAATCCCCAACATATATATAAAATGCAGCAAAATGCAATAAATAAACAGTAATAAATCTGCTGTTTTCCGAGAAATCGCGCTCTCATAGTGCGAACCTAACTAAAAGGATGTTTTCAAACACTATGAGGATTATTCCCAAAATCTGATTCACCCACTCCAACACCATGTATCAAATTGGTCTGCCAAGTTTTAACATAAAGATTCCATTTGTGTCAGCATTGATTAGGTATCGTTATATTTGTTTAACGGGAATTCGATGCCTAATACTGTTTGACTTTACAGCTATTTTCAGGTAAATAGACCACGCGGTAGGGGCACAGCAATGCTGTGCCCCTACGACAGATGTGGTTCAAATACATGAAAACTGCTCTAATTATGATACAAATACCTTGGTAGGGGCACGGCAATGTTCCCTACGCGAAATCTATATGTATCAGGGTTTTAGTGAAATAGTATAACCCCCCAACCCCTTTTCCTACTAGCGTTGCTCCCGTCAAACTCCCCTCTCCGAAACGGAGAGGGGTTGGGGGAGAGGTTCTTCTAGGATTAGTGAATTGGTGTTCTAGGACGGGTCTTGAAGTGGAGAGAATGTAAAACCGTGTCCTATTTTGGGCAATAAGACACGGTTTGACAGGAGTATTTACTTATAATATTACCAAAATCAAAGTAAAATTTGATTTATACCAAAGTAATAGATTTACTGAAATTTGTTTCCTGGTTCATTAACTTTCTCTGTTGTGGGAAAGATTTGGGGACCGTCATTTGTCCTTTCCTGAGTTAAGGCGATCGCACTAAAGAAAATAGCACTTCCTACAGCCAGAGCAATCATCGGACGTTTCAGCAAGATAAAATCTCTGATAATCCTCGCTAACGGTCGGCTTTGACGACGTAGCGCCGAAGAAATCATCAATTGTCTCCAAGTAAACGGATCGCGGACATAATGACCGCTTTGGCAAACTACTAGCCGTTCCTGACAATAGGGACAGCAAAATAAGCCCATCCGCGTTTTAATTGGTTTGGGCGTACCATTTCTTTGGCAAATTGGGCAAGTAACATAATGATTATCAAAAGTGTGTATATTCATTTACCTCGTGCGCCTAGTCCATTTACTCGCTCTATAATCAATAGCTATATTGAATTGGGATCAATACTTAGCAGACTTCCAAGCATGGTCTAACATCAAGCATAAATCATACATATATTGTATTACTACCAAGGCTTACTCAATGGTCGCAACACGAGTATAGCTAGATTTAGGCAAGGATGACTCCTAATTAATGTTTACGGGTGCGTCCACCCCAGCCCCAAAAAAATCTGTTGTCTCTAGAAAGAAATAGCGATCGCGCCCACTTGCACTCCATTAGCCCTCGTTGACCCTTAAATAATAATTGTCTCCCATTTAACCATTGTTCCCACAAAAATTTTGCACAATGACATTTTTTACTAAAGCTTTATAAATCAAGCAAATAAAGTCTACTTGTCCGGTTGCTAAATAATGGCTCACAATGATAAGTAACAGATAAAAATTTAAATTTTTTCTTACATTTACCCCGCCTCTGAATGACTCTCTTGCCTCCCACTCAACTGAGGAAGGTAACGGAACAACCTGACTTTCCTACACCTTCCGCTCCTTTGGCTCACTTAATTAATCGTTTTCAACTATCCCCAGAAACAGTTGTGCTGTTTTTAGCCATGCTCATTGGCGGTGGTACTGGTATGGGTGTAGTCACTTTTCACTATTTAATCCAGATGATTCACCAGCTGATGCTGGAAAATTTAATGGGTCAAATCGGCGTCTGGGGTGCTTGGACTTTAGCTTGCGTTCCCACCCTTGGCGGCTTAATCGTTGGGCTGATGCGCTGGCGCACTCAAGATTTTGGCCCTGGACTTTCATCTCTGATTGCCGCCTCTCAAGGAACAGAGATTAGGCGACCACTACGACCAGTTACGAGGATGCTGGCCGCAGCTGTTTCTTTGGGGAGCGGTGCTTCTTTGGGACCAGAGGGACCGAGTGTAGAAATTGGCGCGAATTTTGGGATGTTGTTGTCTGTAGTGCTGAATGTATCTCAAGAACGACAACGTTTGCTCTTGGGTGCTGGCGCGGCGGCTGGACTTGCAGCTGGATTTAATGCTCCCATCGCTGGAGTGTTTTTTGCCCTTGAGGTGGTGATGGGAGCTACATCTTTCGCTACTTCTGCGGTGAGTGTGGTGCTGCTAGCGGCGGTGGTAGCAGCATTAATTGCCCAAATTGGTTTGGGGGCACAACCTGCTTTTGATTTACCTGCTTACCAAGTCCGCAGTCCTTGGGAATTACCGCTTTATCTTGGCTTGGGTTTAGGGGCTAGTCTAGTTTCTCTAACTTATACAGAATCAATTCGTTTAGCAAAAGCCTGCTTTGCTGGGAAGGTTCCAGGTTTTGCCTTTTTGGGACGAATTCCTCAGTCGATTCATCCAATTATTGGCGGTGTGATCATTGGCGCAGTTGCTTTGCGCTTCCCGCAAATTCTGGGCGTCGGTTATGAAACTGTGGAAGAAATGCTTCAGGATGTGGAGTTTCCCCTCTACCTGTTGGTGGTGCTGTTGGTGGTGAAATTATTGATGACTGCAATTAGTGCAGGTAGTGGTTTCATTGGCGGTTTGTTTGCACCAGCAATGTTTTTAGGCGCTTCTTTTGGATCAGTTTACGCCAAAATTTTGGCTGTGGTATTCCCGGCAATTTGCGATCAGATGGCGGCTCCTCCAGCTTACGCAATGGTAGGAATGGCAGCAGTGCTGGCTGCTAGTGTCAGAGCGCCGTTAACCGCTATTTTAATGCTGTTTGAATTAACCCGCGACTATCGGATTGTTTTACCGTTGATGGCAGCTGTGGGTTTGAGTGTTTGGCTAGTGGAAAGGATTAAACCAACTTTTAACTCTAACTCTAATCTACAACAAATTGGTCTTTCGGAATTGAAAGATGAACAAGCGGAAATTGTACAGCAAATTTTGGTAGAGGATGCTATGTACCCCTGTCCAAAAAAGCTACCTGCAACCCTTGGGGTGTTAGATGCAGCTGTGGAAATGACCCGCGATCGCGTCCACAGTGCTTTAGTAATTGATGAAACAGAGCAATTAGTTGGTATACTTTCTCTGGAAGATATTAACCGTGCCCTTGCTCTTTGGCAAACTTACCCAAATTCCCTAACTGAAATTCCAGATAATTTATCGAGTCAAACCCTGATAGATATTTGTACTACTGAAATCCTCTACGCATGGCAGGATGAACTATTATCTGAGGCTTTAGACCGGATGAATCTTCGAGGTTTGCATCAATTACCAGTGGTAGCACGAGACAAACCCGATCGCATTTTGGGTTTACTAGAAAAAGAGCAAATTGCATTCACCTGCAATTTAGCAGTTACGCGTAAGGCACTTCGCCACTATTTACCAGTCTTACCCACCACAGATATAGTCATTAGTCATTAGTCATTGGTTTTCACAAAGGACAAATGACAATTGACTAATGACCATTTATTAAGCCGTGGCTTCTATGGCTTCATCATCTTCCCGATCTTCTGGATCTACCTGTCTCAGACGAATGTGCTTTTTGCCTAAAGTGATCAGAAACTCATCTCCTGGCTTAAGATTCATCTGTTTTGTATAAGCTGAACCTATAAGTAAGTTATTATTCGATTGCACACTAATTCTATAGCTGGCACTACGTCCACCACGCCCATTTGAACTGGGTGTGCTGTCCAACTGAATGCCTTCGGCATCAATTAGGGCATTTAAGAACTTCATCATATTGACGCGCTCTATACCGTTTTTGGTAATGGTATAGTAGCCGCACTTTTTGGCTTTGTCTTCCTTGCTCTCACTCTCTAGCTCTTTGACTTTTTTGAGCAGTTCATCACCGAGTAGGGGTTCAATTTTTTTCAGTTTAGGCATCAACTTAGGTCGAAAACGAATGTTTGAACTGTTTGAATCGATTTTATTTTAGCTGAGGTTGAGCTAATAGGAACGTAATCCTTTAGTTTTTATCTCAACCTAGCCAAGTATATTACACTCATCGGCACAATTGTTATCTGATTAACAATATTTCCAAGACAATCTATTTTAGAGAATGCTGGCAATGCTGATAACTATATATATACTTTGTGAATCACTGCTAGACTATAACAAGTTTTAAGTTTTCTAAACTAACGCTCGAAAAGTTGTCTAGTTGCTGAGGATGATAACTGAGTCAGAGAATGATAAGCAAAACTGATCCTTAGTCATTGGTTATTGGTGATTAGTCAGTTGTACTGACTTGTACTGAGCGACGCCGTTGGCGCAGCCTAAGAAGAGAAGTATTGGTTATTTACAAAGTCAAGATGACAACAGACAAACAACAAAGCTTGCCAAAATGAAACTAACGACCAGAGGACATTATAGTGTGAAGGCGTTGCTAGATTTAAGTTTACAGCCCAAATATGGCCCTGTATCTGTGAAAGCGATCGCCAAACGTCAAGATATCCCAGCTCCTTACCTCGAAAAACTACTAATAGAAATGCGTCGTGCGTCTTTAGTGAAATCAATTCGTGGTAGCATCGGCGGATACCAATTGGCCAGAGAGCCTGCACAAATATCTATAGGACAAATTTTAGAAGCAGTTGGCGACACTAGCCATTTACCCCATCACACCCCAGCGCCGGCACAAGCTGAAGATTGGGTAACATTTAGCCTCTGGCAGAGACTCAACCAAAAGCTCAAAGAAGCTTTGTACAGTATTACTCTGGCAGACCTTTATTACGATGCTCGTAGCTGGCAAGCTTCTCTTGGGGAAGAGGCTAGTTTTGTGGTTTAGTCAAGAGTCAATATTTGGACTATTGACCATTGACTTTTGACCCTTGACTGGTGACTTATGATTAATAGCATCTATATCTTAATAATCGCTGCACTTTTAGATTACTTAATTGGCGATCCTTGGGATTGGCCCCATCCAGTGCAAGTTATGGGGTGGGTAATTTCTCATCTGACCAAATTTTCCCTCCACTTGTGTCAAAATTCTCTAACACAACGCCTAGCTGGAATAGTATTAGGGATTTTTCTAATAATTGGTAGCGGTCTTGTTGGCTTTTTGATGATTCAAAGTGCCCGATGGATTCATCCGTTGTTGGGAATTGCAATAGATAGCATTCTTTTGGCTAGTTGTTTTGCTGGCAGAAGTTTGCGAGTAGCAGCGGTCGCTGTTTTACAACCTTTAACAGTAGGAAATTTGGGTGAGGCTCGTAACATCTTAAGTAATTACGTTGGTCGAGATACCCAAAACCTCTCACAAGCAGAAATTTCACGAGCCGTTTTAGAAACAGTTGCAGAAAATGCCACTGATGGGGTAATGGCTCCGCTTTTTTATGGAATTGTTGGTATTTTTATGCCATTTGTGGGACCAACTCCCTTGGCTTTAGCATACAAAGCCAGCAGTACCCTTGATTCAATGGTGGGCTATCGGGAAGTACCCTATACTTATTTGGGATGGTTCTGTGCGCGGTTGGAAGATTGTTTAACTTGGCTACCTTGTCGGTTAACAGTTGTGACTCTGGCGCTGTTTTCGGGTAAACCGATGCACCTTTGGCGAATTTGTCGTCGGGATGCAATTAACGATCCTAGCCCCAATTCTGGCTGGAGTGAGTGCGCCTATGCCGCTTTTTTAGGTGTGCAGATGGGGGGTACAAATTGGTATCGCGGCGTAGCTAAGTACAAACCACTGTTAGGAGATGCTATTTATCCGATTACTGCAACTTCTATTCAGAATGCTTTGCAGCTGACTCGATATTGTTTTTTGCTATGGTTAGGGATAGCGATCGCTCTATTCTTAATACTTCCAAACACATAATGATAAATATAAAGACGCGATTAATCGTGTCTGTACAGGAGTTAAGAATAAAAACTTTTAATTCTTAACTCATCACTCCTAACTTATCACTCCCTATGTCTGCCAAAGTAGTTGAAATTCTCTCATCGGAAGAAATCCGTCGTACCTTGACTCGCCTTGCCTCTCAAATTGTGGAAAGGACGCGTGATTTGTCTCAACTGGTGCTTATTGGGATTTATACCAGGGGTGTTTTATTAGCCGAATTGTTGGCGCGTCAGATTGAGACGCTCGAAGGTGTAGCGGTGTCAGTCGGCGCTTTGGATATTACATTTTATCGAGATGACCTCGACAAAATTGGATTGCGGACTCCAACGAAAAGCGAAATTGCTTTTGACCTAACAGGGAAAACGGTTGTACTCGTGGATGATGTGATTTTCAAAGGACGGACGATTCGCGCTGCTTTGAATGCCGTCAATGATTACGGTAGACCAGAGGTGATTCGTTTAGCTGTGTTAGTAGATAGGGGTCATCGAGAATTACCAATTCACCCAGATTTTATTGGCAAGCAGTTGCCTACTGCTAAAGAAGAAATTGTCAAAGTTTACTTACAAAATTGCGATGGACGCGATGCAGTGGAGTTGATTAGTCATTAGTCATTTGTCATTTGGAGTTGGGAGGCAGAACTATAGCGCTTCTAGTTTGGGTTTCGAGTCCTGAACACAAAGTTCCGAGTTCTGAACACAAAGTTTGCAGTTCAAAGGTCGAACTTCCGAGTTCAAAGGTCAAACTTCCGATTTCTCTACTCAAAAACTTAACTATGCTCGCTACACTAATAATAGGAATTATCGGGCGACGCAACGATTTAGCCGCTATACGCTCACTCGATACGGAGAATGGAAATCAGTTCGCTCTTATATTGCGGAGCGTTAAGGCTTGCCTAAGAAGTCTTTTTTACCAAGCTCTACACCGCAGTGTCGGAGAATGTCATAGGTTGTTGTGATATGGAAATAAACGTTTGGCAAAACAAAATATAGGAGAAATGGCATTCCTTCAAAAGATAGGCTCTTGTCACCCTGCGTAATGGTAATTGTTTTATCTTCCGAACCATCTATTTGTTCGGGTTTAAATGTGTCTAAATAAGAGATAGTTTTGTGAACGCGGTCAATAAGTTCAGGCAATGTAGTTTCATTGTCCTCAAACTTGGGTGCTTCTGCCCCTGCTAATTGTGCGGCACCTCTCTTTGCTATGTCAGAGGCAATTTGTACTTGTCTTGACAATGGAAACATATCTGGGAATAGACGACTGTTGAGCAACACATGCTGATCTATTTTTTTGGTTTCTGTATATGTAGCACCTTTTTCAAGAATGCCTACAAGGTTATTTAGTGTGTGAATAAACACTGGTACTGAAGCTTGATACATTGAAATAATCATGGTTCTTCAGTACCTGTTATGCCAAATTATTAGTTAAACATCAAAATTTGGCTTAAAAAATAGGGTTAAAAGCCAAAATTATTGCTAAAATCCTAAAATGTTAGCAAATAATGCTAATTATGTTGATAAATAAGGCTTTCAGGGTTTTATCAAAGGAGTTTAGCATAGTAAGTACTGAAGAGCCATAATCATTGATATTTCTCCAGAAAAAGTTCAATCTTTGTATAGTTGGGGTCTTGTCGAGATAAGTGGTGCGATTCGCTCAGTCTAAATCTATCA